>NZ_DS989843.1:187430-444731 GCF_000155555.1 Coleofasciculus chthonoplastes PCC 7420 | reverse complement strand
AGTCTGCACCCTTTAAGCTATATACAACAATGATGAGGTTTCCGATGAAATTTGGTGTAGTCTGGTAAAGCCGTCCATGACCTGAAAGAGGAACTCATTTCTCAAGCTCTATAGTAGGGAATTACCAGCCCAATCCGGCGTCGTTTCAGTGAGTTAATTCTTTCTCTTGAAAAGTAAAAGGAGAGAGCATCCCGTTTTGGACAAAGCATTACCTAAAGTAACGCAATTGCAAGGGTTTCAGCCCCATTCAAAGAGCCAACGTGCCAAATTGGGATGCTCCCTAAAAGGAAGGGAAATGTGGCACAAGTATTCCCACTCAAGGGTTAGTTCACCCTTTGTTTATCGCAAGTTAAGGGTTCATAGCATTTACCATCCTGTAGTCTGATGCGGACAAAGCCTTCAGCGTTTAAGGTTTTCTCAACCAAAAACCTGAGCGGAGGGAAAAGCCGCACAAGCATCAAACGCTTAATTAAGATTAACCCTTGTTGAAATCGAGGATTAGACCAACTTATGAACAGTAAACATAGACAGCATATTGCTCTCATCTCAGTTCATGGCGATCCCGCCGTGGAAATTGGTAAGGAAGAAGCGGGTGGACAGAATGTTTACGTGCGCCATCTGGGTGAAGCCCTTGCCCATCTGGGATGGCATGTAGATATGTTTACCCGAAAAGCCAGTGCTGATGATCCTGTCATCGTAGAACATAGTCCACGTTGTCGGACTATTCGTTTGAAAGCCGGTCCAGAGGCATTTGTCCCACGGGATAAGATCTTTGGCTATACTGGCGAGTTCTTAGATAATTTGCTGAGGTTTCAGGAGTGGGAAGGTGTTCGGTATTCCCTGGTTCATACCAACTATTGGATTTCTGCATGGGTGGGGATGCAATGGAAAAAGCGGCAATCGATTCCCCAAGTTCATACTTACCATTCTCTAGGTGCGGTTAAGTACCAGTCAGTCGAAGCGATCCCCATGATTGCTGGTACTCGATTGGATGTGGAAAAAGCGGTGTTAGAGACAGCCGAACGCACTGTGGCTACATCTCCCCAGGAAAAAGACCATATACGATCGCTGGTTTCGAGTAAGGGTCATATTCAGATCATTCCCTGTGGCACAGACATTCAACGCTTTGGGGCGATTGACCGCACTCAAGCAAGACAACAATTAGGATGGAATCCTGATGAAAAAATCATCTTTTATGTGGGACGCTTTGATCCGCGTAAAGGCATAGAAACCCTGGTTCGCGCTGTGGGTTGCTCTCAGATACGCCATGATCCCCAAGTGAAACTGATTATTGGTGGGGGATCTCGTCCCGGTTACAGCGATGGGATTGAGCGAGAACGGATTGAGGCGATCGTTGATGAACTGGGGATGAGGGATATCACCACATTTACCGGACGCATTCGCGATGAACTTCTATCGGTTTACTATACGGCGGCTGATGTCTGTGTGGTTCCCAGTCACTATGAACCCTTTGGTCTGGTGGCAATTGAAGCCATGGCTTGTAGTACGCCAGTTATTGCCAGTGATGTCGGTGGGTTGCAATTTACGGTTGTACCCGAAGAAACCGGATTACTAGCGCCGCCTAAAGATGAGGTGGCTTTTGCTGAGGCAATAGACCGCATTCTATCTCACCCCGACTGGCGCAATCAATTGGGTCAAAGGGCAAGATGGCGGGTGGAGGAAAAGTTTAGCTGGGATGGTGTGGCGCATCAACTCAGTGATCTTTATCTCCAGTTAGTCCGAAATTCCTCCCAGGTGTTGGAACAAGCCAGCGCGTGAATTACCCAGCGCTGACCTGTTGTGTTCTGATTCTTGCAGCTAGGCGTTTCAGACGGTAGGGGTTTGGTAACTAAACCCCTATCGTCTTTTGATGCCTTTTTCAACACTCAAAACGACTCCCTGTTCCCATTTGTGATTCATAGTTCGTTACAATCGAAAGGACACGACGAACAAAAAATCAAGGATAAAGGACAAAGGACTAAGGACAAATGACCGATGGCTGAACTTCCTCAAACGTTAGACGAAGCGATCGCTCAAGCTCGCGAAGCGACACAAGCCGCCCTCAATGATGGATACACTCGCCTGCAAGTCGAGTTAGTGTTTCCAGAGATTGCCCTGCAAGCCCAATCCATTGCATGGCAATTTACCCCGATCTTTGAACAGTATGGTTCGGGGCTAAAGGTTCTCTTCCCTGATGCTGGGGCGGCGGCACTTGCCCGTCGAGACTGGGGAGAAACACCGTTCAAAGTGACAGACATTGGCACAAGTCGCTCCCCTGTCGAAAGTAGGATTCAGCCAGAGGATGAGGCGTTTTTGATTGTTTCCCCTTCGGCGGTGGAAGTGAGTCAAGTGGAAAAACTCTGCAATTTGGCAGGCGATCGCCCCTGTGTCTTACTCACGCCTCAGCTTGAAGATCTGAAAGTGGTGGGTATTGGCTACGCCGCCCGTCAACTCCGTGAACGGTTTCTCAGTACCCTAACCTCTTGTTACTACGTCCAACCTCTGGATGGAGCGGCTCTACTTCGGGTTTATCCGGGACTATGGCAGATCTGGCTGGAAAAGGAAAATGCCTATCAGCTTATTGCTGAAGAACCGCAAAAACCTGTAGGAGATGCCTTAGAACTGATTATTGCTAAAGTAACGGGTAGCGGTGACTCAGAAGATACACCTGCTGCAAAAAAACCAGGGTTTCTCTCTACGCTACAGAGCTTTTTAGACGCATTGAGTCGTTAATTAAAAATCTAAACGCTAAACGTCAAAAACCCACTATATCTAGCGTCTTTTTCGCAAAAATGTTGAAAAAGCGCTATCTATGATATGATTCTACAATTTATCAAGTCAATGTAATAATTGAAATTGCATAAAAAATTTTGATCGAGGGTGCAAAAACCGACAGTAAATCTTCCCTGGAACATGTCCAATGAATCCTTCTTGTGAGGAGAATGAGCCAAACCTATTCCATGGGGAAGCATCTCTCCAAGCCTTTTTTGATCTTTCTGCTGAGTTGTTGTGTATCCGTGACAGTAACGGGTATTTTAGAGAAATCAACTCAGTTTGGGAAAAGACTCTAGGCTGGACGTTAGATGAACTGCGATCGCGCCCTTGGTTAGAGTTTGTTCATCCTGATGATGTGGCATTCACCTTTGATATGGAGAATCAATGTCACACTCTCCAGGATAATAAAACCCCAATATGCCTTAAAAATCGCTTTCGTTGTCGAGACGGAAGCTATCGTTGGCTGTCTTGGCGTTTGGGAGCCTATCAAAATAGTGTAAGCCATGGTATTGCCCATGATGTCACCGAAAGCAATTGGCGAGGGAGTCAGGCATATCGCAAAGGAGTCCAGGAAACCGTTAAGCTACGCGATCAAGCGATCGCGGCGAGTAGTGTCGGCATTGTCATTGCTGATGCGCGTTTGCCAGATATGCCGCTTATCTATGTTAATCCTGCCTTTGAGGAAATAACAGGTTACTCTGACGCTGAAGTCCTCGGTTATAATTGTCGTTTCTTGCAAGGAAAAGATACCAGTCAGCCAGCCGTTGATCAACTCCGTGCTGCGATTAAAGCCGGAGAAAATTGCACCGTTACCTTACTCAATTACCGGAAAGACGGAACACCATTCTGGAATGAATTGACAATTTCCCCCATTTATGATGACCATAATAACCTAACTCATTTTGTCGGCATCCAATCCGATATTAGTGATCGGATAAAAGCGGAACAAGCCCTACGCTTAGAACAAGAAAAGTCAGAACGGTTATTGCTCAACATTTTACCCAAGCCTATTGTTGACCAATTAAAACAGTTTGAGGGAAGTTTAGCACAACAATTTACGGAAGCGACTATCTTATTTGCTGATATTGTCGGCTTTACGCAGCTTTCGGCTCAAATGTCTCCCTTAGAACTGCTTAATCTACTAAATAATATTTTTTCTGTTTTTGATAAATTAGCCGAAAAACATGGCATTGAGAAAATCAAAACCATTGGCGATGCTTATATGGCTGTGGCGGGTTTACCTGTAGCAAATGATCATCATGCTGAGGCAATTGCAAACATGGCGTTGGATATGCAACAAGCCATTCAACAATTTAAAACACCACAAGGGGAACCCTTTCAAATTCGCATTGGCATTAATACGGGACTTGTGGTAGCTGGTGTAATTGGGATTAAAAAGTTTAGCTATGATCTTTGGGGAGATGCAGTTAATGTGGCGTCTCGCATGGAATCATCTGGACTTCCCGGAAAAATTCAAGTGACAGCGGCGACAAAAGAGCGTTTGCAGGATAAGTATGTATTTGAAAAACGGGGTGCGATCGTGGTTAAGGGAAAAGGGGAAATGATCAACTATTGGCTGGTTGGGAAGCAGGAGTAGTAGAGACGTGCCATGGCACGTCTGGGAGATGGGGAAGATGGGAGTTAATGCAAAATTCAGTCAGGGCGGGTTTTGTACTCCAGTTAGGGTTAATTATCAAAGTTAGTCCCTAAACCCGCCCCTACACAGTCAAAACTATACTATAGTTGTTTCACATAAACGCGATCGCACCGCTTTGTCTCTACCCCTGTGGTTGGCTGATAGCCGCTACTTTCATAAAGCTGGATGGCTTCTTTGAGGGCGCTAGCGGTTTCAATCCAAATTTCTTGGAAACCCCGGTTGGCAATTGTTTCCTCAAGCTGTTGCAACAAAAATTTACCGAGTCCTTGTCCTCTAAACTCTGGAAGCAGGTACATTTTACGGATTTCTACAGCGTTTTTGCCGCGTTCGATTGGATAATACGCCGAGGTTCCCACAACTTTACCTTGGTATTCGATTACCCAAAACTCTCCCCCAACCGTTTGATAGAAGGTTTCGACGTCAACCACATCGCGATCGGCTCTCCTTGGTTCCCAGGTTAAGCCGTATTCTGACAAGACTGAACCAATAACCTCGGCGGCGTTGACGCGATCGCGCGGTTCCCAGTCACGAATTAAAAAGTCACGGTAATAGGTTTTCATTGTGTACGAAATAAAGAATATCGAGTTTTATTATCGTCTTTGCTTGCCTTTCGAGCAAATGTCAGAACTCACAATTGTGGTAAGCTGTTCGGCATTTAAACCTTAATATCAATAACGGCGAAAGCCTTGTAGTGCGAGCATCTTGCTCGCTACTAATACCCAATTTAAATGCATGACAGCTTACTCTGTCAAGCTAAGCTGTTCCGCATTTAAAGCTTAATGTCAATAATGGTGAAATCCTTGTCGTAGTGTGAGCATCTTGCTCACTACTAAGTAGTCGGACTTATTTAGGGTAAATGCTGGTAAAATTATCAGACACTACACTAAATTAATTCACAATAGACCACGAAAAATTAAACATTAACCCCAAATAATGCTCAACCTCTGGGATATTGCCGCGATCGATCAACATGCTCACAACCTACTGAACCCCTCCGCCACAAAGCGTTATCCTTATACAGCGGCTTTTACGGAAGGGTATCATCCTGATATTATTAATCATCATGCCCGTTATAGCCTGTTCTACCGTCGCAGTTTACGGGATATTGCTCAACTTTTGGATTGTGAGCCAACAGAAGCTGTAATTCTTGAACATCGCAGGCAACTAGGGTTAGAAAAACTCACACAGAAATGTTTTCATGCCTCTAACCTTGAGGCAATATTTCTCGATGATGGCTTTTTGCCCGGTGATATTATGCCCCTCGAATGGCATCAGCAATTTGTTCCTGTGCAGCGGATTCTGCGATTGGAATATCTAGCAGAAAAGCTGATTATAGAGACTGATGACTTCAAGACATTTTGGGAACAATTCCGGAGTCAGATTGATCCACCATCGGCTGGAATTGTGGGATTTAAAAGTGTTGCGGCTTACCGAACAGGTTTAGATATTCAATGGACACCCAAGGAGTTTGCTAAACAACGATTTTATGAAATCAAGCCAACGTCAAGTCAATCCTTACGCCTATCAGATAAGCCATTTATTGATTTTGTAATCACCCAAGCTCTAGAAATTGCTAGCAAATACCAGTTACCGATACAATTTCATACAGGGTTTGGTGACCCGGATTTGGATCTGCGCTTGAGCAATCCCTTGTATCTGCGATCGCTCCTTGAAGATAAACGTTTTGAAAACGTCCCCATTGTCCTACTACACGCGGCTTATCCCTATAGTCAGGAAGCTGGATATTTAGCATCCGTTTATCCGCAAGTCTATCTAGATTTTGGATTAGCCGTTCCGTTTTTGAGTCATGCTGGAATGCGTCGAACGGTTCAGCAACTGTTAGAACTGACGCCAACCAGTAAACTGATGTATTCCTCAGATGCTCACAATATTCCAGAATTGTATTATTTGGGCGCAAAATGGGGGCGAGAGGTGTTAAGTCAGGTGTTAGATGGGGCGATTCATGATGGTGATTTGACAGCAAAGGAAGCTGAATCAGTTGCTTATGCGATTCTCTGTGACAATGCCCGAAAACTTTATTTGGAAAAGTCATAAATAATAACTAATGAGTCATAATAAAAATTGCATTTTAATTTTTATTTCGCCTAGATTTAGATAGTATTTGTAGGGGCGGGTTTAGGGATTAACATTGATAATTGACCCTAACTGGAGTACAAAACCCGCCCTTTCCCTAGAATTGATAGAGCGAGATCATATCTGTAGGGGCGGGTTTAGGGATTAACATTGATAATTGACCCTAACTGGAGTACAAAACCCGCCCTTTCCCTAGAATTAATATAGCGAGATCATATCTGTAGGGGCGGGTTTAGGGATTAACATTGATAATTGACCCTAACTGGAGTACAAAACCCGCCCTTTCCCTAGAATTAATATAGCGAGATCATATCTGTAGGGGCGGGTTTAGGGATTAACATTGATAATTGACCCTAACTGGAGTACAAAACCCGCCCTTTCCCTAGAATTAATATAGCGAGATCATACCTGTAGGGGCGGGTTTAGGGATTAACATTGATAATTGACCCTAACTGGAGTACAAAACCCGCCCTTTCCCTAGAATTGATAGAGCGAGATCATATCTGTAGGGGCGGGTTTAGGGATTAACATTGATAATTGACCCTAACTGAAATACAAAACCCGCCCTTTCCCTAGAATTAATATAGCGAGATCATATCTGTAGGGGCGGGTTTAGGGATTAACATTGATAATTGACCCTAACTGAAATACAAAACCCGCCCTTTCCCTAGAATTAATATAGCGAGATCATATCTGTAGGGGCGGGTTTAGGGATTAACATTGATAATTGACCCTAACTGAAATACAAAACCCGCCCTTTCCCTAGAATTAATATAGCGAGATCATATCTGTAGGGGCGGGTTTAGGGATTAACATTGATAATTGACCCTAACTGAAATACAAAACCCGCCCTTTCCATAGAATTGATATAGCGCGATCATATCTGTAGGGGCGGGTTTAGGGATTAACATTGATAATTGACCCTAACTGGAGTACAAAACCCGCCCTTTCCATAGAATTGACTCTACCCAACCGACTCGAATGTTCAAAATGTTACAACATTTTAAGAGGTAGAACCGGACTAAAATGCTAATATGCCTTCCCAGAAGTTTCGTCGTCAGTTGCGTCAAGAAGCACATCAATGGCAAAGTGAGGGGTTAATTGATCCCTCTGTCTATGAACAACTTGCCCAACGCTATCAATTTGGGGAACTCGAAACGGCTTCCCGTAACCAATTTGTCTCGATTCTGCTGCTGATCGGCAGTATCCTTTTAGGCGTAGGCGCGATCGCGTTTTTCGCCGCCAACTGGCAAGTTTGGTCGCGAGAGTTGAAAGTAGCGTTACTCCTGCTGCTGTTTATTGGATTCAATACAGCAGGCTTTGTTTTGTGGCAACGTCCTAAAGGAGGACAACGCCGTTTAGGACAAATATTGCTGATGCTAGGGGCGCTGATATTGGGGGTAAATATGGCGCTGATATCCCAACTCTTTCAGCAAAATCGACCCGCTTATCAATTGCTGCTGCTTTGGGGAGTTGGCGTCTTGGGGATGGCGTATAGCTTGCGGCTAACTGGCTTAGGCATACTTTCTGCCCTTTTGATCACAATTGGATATATTCAGGGACAAGGACAACCCGAATTTTTAGCGATTGGAGAGATAGGTTGGCTGCGGCTGATGGTACGATTTATGCCCGTAGTCGCGGGTGTGATGTTTATTCCCTTAGCCTACTGGTGCGGTTCTCGGTGGATATTTCGCCTCGGTGCGATCGCGGTGATTTATTCATTGGAGGTGAACTTACTAAGCCTCAACGTTTTAATCGCCCCCGCCTGGGTTAGCGCGATCGCTTGCGCCCTTCCCCCAGCATTATTATGGGGGTACAGAGATAGGTTCTGGAGACGGTATCTTCCCAATGCTAAATCCTTCGAGAGTACAGCCCGCACACTTGCTATTATTTTCCTCAGTCTCTTATTTTCCCTCTTATCGTTCTATTGGATGTGGAATGTTTCCTTTATGCCATCTGCCAATAACGCCTTTCATGTACCGTGGTATATTTTGGTCAATCTGTTTATCTTCGTCAGCATAACAATTTGGGAATGGCTGCATCGTTGGCGTCAGTTCAACCGAACAACTAGCTTTGTGGCTTTCATGATTGTGATTAGCGCCGTCATTCCCTATTGGCATCTCAGGACGGGTTCTTTAGATATCGCGGCAGTATTAACGTTCAATTTAATGTTACTCGTTTTAGCGATCGGTATAATCCGTAAAGGAATCACCCAAGCCCAACGACGTTTTTTCTGGGGAGGGTTGGTGCTGTTAACGTTGCAAGTCTTAAGTCGGATGGTTGAGTACAATACCGATTTACTGTTCAAATCCCTAGTTTTTTTACTGTGCGGTTGCGGTATTATAGCGGCTGGGGTAACTTTTGAATACTATATTCGCGCTCAACACTCAAAATAATTTTTCTCTTCCCTAGTCTCTAGTCTATAACAAATGACGTAGCTTGCTTCTCGCGCTCTTCGAGTATGACGAATGACAAATGACAAATGACAAATAACACTACCCCTTCTATCCCTTTCCGGCGATTTTGGCTCACTTTGTTATTTCAAACAGCTTTAATCCTGGCTGTGCCTGCCCAAGCGATTTACACTCATATCGCAGGTAAAATTATCATTTTGCAAACAGCCCCCTTAGAACCCTACAATCTATTGCGAGGCTACTCTCAAACTATGAGGTATGACATTTCTAGTCAAGAGCAATTACGCGGTTTACCAGGTTGGAACAATTTACCTAAACAACAAAGTGATGACAACACCGTAATGTTTATTAAGCCAGGAACTCACTTTTATGTAATTTTAGCAGAACCGATTTCACTCAGGTTGCCTGGACTACCACAACCATGGGAACCTATTTCTCTGAGTCTCAAACGTCCTACCAATCTCAACAACAATCAGGTTGTTTTGAGAGGAATTGCCCAACGGGGATTAATTGAGTATGGACTCGAAAATTATACTATGCCTGAAGCAGAACGGAATCAGATTAATGATGATCTGCGGGCAGCAAGACTTGCCAATCCTGAACAAACCCAACAAATTCCGCCTATTGTTATGGAAGTTAAAGTTGATGCTTGGGGAAATGCCGTTCCGATTAGTCTTTGGGTACAGACTGGTGAAGCGAATCAACAAAATATTCGCCAGTATCGTCTCTGATTGAGTCATTCGTCTTATGTCATTTGTCTTTAATAGTGGAGGTTGTCAGTTGGGTTTCGACTTCGCTCAACCCAATCAAAGGCTAAAGCCCTTACTACGAACTGTGTCACGCCCCGACAATTGAATCAGGGCGGGTTTTGTTGTTCATTTATTGATGACAAGTCCTTTTAGTGGCTAAACCCGCCCCTACAGAATTTATTACTTTTGACTGTTGAGTATTTATGACGATTACTTCCAAATTCCCCATCCCGTTAGCAACAACTGAGTTGTAGGTTGGGTTTCGACTTCGCTCAACCCAACCAAAGGCTAAAGCCCTTACTACGAACTGTGTCACACCCCGACAATTGAATCAGGGCGGGTTTTGTTGATATGTTATCAATAAGTTAGGGCGGGTTTTGTTGTTCATTTATTGATGACAAGTCGTTTTAATGGCTAAACCCGCCCCTACAGAATTTATTGCTTTTGACTGTTGAGTGTTTATGACGATTACTTCAAACTTTCCCATCCCGTCAGCAACAACTGAGTTTTACAGTTGGCGTAATTATCGTTGTGCTTACGACTATTATCAGCCGAATCAGGCTAGCGATACACCATTGGTGTTAATGCATCCGATTGGCGTCGGATTATCCCGTTGGTTTTGGCATCGCTTTTGCCAACAGTGGTATCAAGCGGGATATTCTCAACCCATTTATAATCCTGACTTACTCGGATGTGGTGACAGTGATATGCCCCATGTTGCTTATCATCCTACAGATTGGGCGCAGCAGTTAAATTATTTTTTACAGACTGTTGTCAAAAAACCCGCTATTGTGGTGGTGCAAGGTGCAGAATTACCCGTAGCCCTTTCTCTCGTCCAGTTGCCAGATGCATCAAATTATGTCAAAGGATTGGTATTGTCGGGTCCACCGTCTTGGGCTGTAATGACTCAGGAAACCTCTACGTTGAAGCACAAACTTGCCTGGAATCTGTTTGATTCGCCGTTTGGTCGTCTATTCTATCGCTACGCCCGTCGCCGTCAATTTTTACGTTCATTTTCCTCAAAGCAGCTATTTGCTGAACCAGACGATATTGATGAGCAATGGTTAGACAGTCTCAGAAAAGGTGCTGCTGATACCGCTAGTCGCCACGCCGTTTTTTCGTTCTTATCTGGGTTCTGGCGACAAGACTATCAACAGGTTATTGCTTCCATTCAGCAACCGACATTTGTGGTAGTAGGCGAAGAAGCCAGCAGTATCAGTCGCGAGGGTAAATTGGAAACACCTGAGCAACGCTTAGATTACTATATCAAGTATTTTCCCCAAGGTCAGGGGTGTAAAATTCCGGGTCGTAATGTTTTACCTTATGAGTCAACGGCGGCTTTTGTCTCAGTTGTTGCCGATTGGATTAATCGAATAGTAGAGATATAGCGCGTCTAAATCATTTGTCCAAAAAACTAACGTTGTTTTTATATCTATTTTAAACATTTTTAGCTTGGACTTAATTAATCTATTAAGCTGTAATGCATTTAAATTGGGTATTAGTAGCGAGCAAGATGCAAAGCCTGCGGCATGGCTTCGCTTAACGCACTACAAGGATCTCGCAATTCTTGACATTATGGTTTAAATGCCCAACAGCTTATCTTGCTTTTTTAAGCTTCATATGAGCTGTATAAATCCATAGACGCGCTAAAAAGCATTTACGCAAACCTTGCCGGAACTGAACTGTACCCCTTCTTGCGGGCTAGATAGACTCTATGCCTACCATCTAGGATTTGGTAGGGTTTACCTGCACCACGATCAAGAGCAATTGGATTGCTTTTACTGTTTAGTTGAGTCTCAAAAGAATCATAACTATTTTCTAATGCTTTAAGTTTTTTGGGTTCTAGTTCACTGTAAGAGACAGTTTGAATCTCAGATAATCTTACCTGTTGAATTTGCATGATAATACTCCAATAAGAAAGATGAATGGTGATTAGCTTGTGATGACACCATTTTTACCACCCTATTCAATCACTAAGCCATATCCCCTGATCAACTAAGGGAATTGCAGCTTAATAATATACCAATCAAGCTTGGCTGAATTCATGAATACAGCTTTCTTCACTGGTACTTTATGTTTACGCAATTTCGTAATTTTGACTTAAGTCTAGTGTAAACCAGGAAAAATACAAATATTAACTGATAAACGTCAGTGGCAATGGTGCGTTACGCTACGCTAACGCACCCTACAGATTTTCTGAATATAATGTGCTTTTTTCCGCCTTTAGTTGCATGAGATTTCTCACCACAGGTGATGGATTCGGCTGTTGTTCTTACCAGTGATATTTGAGGTGGGGGAGATCTTACAGCGCAAAGCGCTGTAATAAAGTACAGTAGATCAAAGTCCCCCTTTTTAAGGGGGATTTAGGGGGATCGACAAGGTACCGCATAGCAGAGCAAACTGCTGTATATTATCATGTTGGGTTAAACTCAGTTTGATGTGGGAGGATGCCAACCGGCTATGACCCATTGTTGTCTAACTGTAACTGATACGATATTGTTCAGTTGTAGGGCTATAACGGTGGCTCGACCGCAGGCAGTACGTCCCAGAATTTGAGTGCCATCCTCGCTCCATGCAAAATGTCTTGACCATTTTTGCTTTCTCGGATTAAATAGCTTCACTCTTTTACCAGTTAGTGGGTCTTCTGCATCGCTTTGTATCCCCTTATAACTGTTACATAGACGACAAGCTAACCATAAATTATCTTCCTCATCTGTACCTCCTTTTGCTTTAGGAATAATATGTTCAATTTCCAAAACTCCCAAAACATATTTCTGTAAACTACGACAGTAACCGCATTAATTACCAGCTTGGGTGCGAATTTTGTCCCGCACTGTTTCAGATATCCAGCCTGTGTTCATGTATTTAAAGGTTCTCGCAAGCCTCGCTGAACTGCCTCACGTAATGCCTGAGCTTTAAGTAATAGTTTCTCTTGATAAACTTGCATCAAAGCCCACAGTTGAGAACGTTCAGCATCTGTCAGCGTTCCCGCCTGTTGATTATAGAGCAATTCGCTTAAGCGTTGGTCTTGTTCAGGTGTCATCTGCGATTCAGTTAAAGCGATAACCTCCTGATTAGAAAGCGTAGCAACTGATAAACTTTCTCTATTCTCAGTCCATGCCGCTTTGGGCGTAAGCGGAGAGAAAGAAAGGTCAATGACTTGCGCCAAGACATCAGCCACATTGCGGTTAGTCATTTGGGCAAAATATTCAGCTTTTTGGTATATGTCATCTGACAAAGTTATGGTAATTTGAGTTGTCATAGTTATTCCGTTTACTTAACGACTCCTTTTATAATCCAGTCCGCGCAGGCGGACTTAGTTTGTGTAGCGATTTTATCGCCTACTTTCCTCAATCGAACCGCCAATTAAACGGTAGACGCGCATAAATCCCTTTCGGATCATTCAGCGCCTGTAACATTGCCAAATCCTCTTTCAATTTCATGAACTCTGCCATTAAGGGATCAGGCTGTCGCGTAGTATTACTATCATTCCCGACAAACTCTTCAATCAAACGCTCTTCCAAGGTTTGGAAACGAGGATATTCTTCTAATTTCCAATCCTCGCCTAAATTTGCCTCTTTAACCGCATACTCAATTGCATCATCGAGTCCACCAATTTCATCGACTAATCCCAACTGTTTCGCATCAATACCTGACCACACTCGCCCTTGAGCAATTTGAGCAACTTTATCTTTGGGTAACTTACGGGACTCAGCCACTTTGTCCAAGAATTTAGAGTAAACTTGGTCAACTATTTTTTGAATCAGGGCTAACTCTTGAGTGGTTTTGGGACGAGAAACGGTTTGGGTATCCGCAAAACGTCCCGTTTTCACGACATCCCACGTAATTCCATTCTCGTTGGCAATTTGCTGGACATTCATCAATAATCCAAACACGCCAATTGAACCCGTTACAGTATTGGGTTCGGCAAAAATTCGGTTACCATAGGTGGAAATCCAATATCCCCCAGATGCAGCAATATCTCCCATGGAAATAATGACAGGTTTGGAGTCGCGAGTAAGTTTGACTTCCCGTTGAATAATCTCAGATGCGGTAGCACTACCTCCCGGACTATTCACTCGTAAGACAACAGCTTTTACTGAATCATCAAGGCGCAATTTTCGCATTTGTGCGGCAAAGGATTCCCCTCCCACCTCTTGGACACTTCCTTCACCATCAACAATTTCACCACTGGCATAAAGGACAGCAATTTTATTTTTAGAAGCGCGTTGATGTTCAGGTTTATCGGCGATATCAGCATAGGTGGACAGGTGAACCTGACGAAAGGATTTCTCTGTTTCACTTTCACCCGTGAGTTCCTGAAGTTGGGCAATAACTTCATCGTAATAGCCCACTTTATCGACTAAGCGGCGTCCGATCGCATCCGATGCTAAGACAATACCTTGAGTATCCGCGATCGCTTGTAACTCTTGAGGTGTTACTTGACGGCTTTTCCCCACCGTTGTCCGAAATTCTGTCCACAGATCTCCGAGTAACGCTTGCATCTGCTGTCGGTTTTCTTGACTCAATTCTTTCAATACAAAGGGTTCTACGGCTGACTTATATTTGCCTACCCGAATCACCTGAATTCCAATGCCAAATTTTTCCAAGGCTCCAGTGAAAAACATGGGCTGAGAACTAAAGCCATTCATTTCCAGGCTACCCATGGGATTGAGGACAATTGTATCGGCGATTGAACTTAGATAATATTCTCCTTCTCCAGAATCTACATCGTAGGCGATAATTTTTTTGCCGCTTTCTTTGAACCGTTCTAATGCTTCTCTGACTTCTTTCAGCGTGGCAAATCCGGTACCACTACTGGTGCTTGTCTGTGATCCATCCAGGTAAAGCGCCACAATTCGTGAATCCTCAGCCGCCGTGTTTAAGGTATCGATAACCTTGCGTAATGTAATCGTGTCGGTTTCTTCTCCAGATAGTGCTTCTTCAATCGCGCGACTGGTGCTGGATGTGGGATCGGTATCCCGAACGGTTAAGGATAAGTCAAAAACCAGTACCGATTTATCTTTAACTTGGGGTCCAGTATCTCTAGATGCGGCGGTGATAATTAAACTAACCAGTCCAACAGTGCCAATACCGAAAAATAAGGTAAAACCAAGTAGGCTACCCAACATACTGGCAAGAGTTTGTGTAATGAATTTACGCATTTTCTGGTTATCCGTTATGAGTTATTCGTTATCTGTTGTTTATGTTTAGTTGTTGTCTGAAGCGTTTCCAATGGATTTATGATAAGAGTTGAACAGAGAGTCAAGTTTCCTAGTTCGTGGATTGAGTTGATTAATGGGTTGCTCCGTTATAGGCTTTCCTGTATGGACTTGTTTTAACCAGCGCTGAGTGTCAGACTAGGAAACTATAGCTATCCTGACGCACAACTGCTTCTATACTAACTTGAATGGTAATGAATTAAGGCTGGTGGGTTTCGACTTCGCTCAACCCACCCTACGGTATATCAAGGGTTACGGTGATCCAAAAAGGCTTAAATCAGCAACATTCATCCTAACTTGAATGTCACTGAATTGAGAGTTTGTAGTCAGCGCTGTCTTCGCTTCTGGCACGCTTCGTGCCTACTACAAACATTCATCTTAGCTTTTGCAAGGCGTCCGATTGTTTAAATTGAGACAGATTGGCATTTCCTGTACAAAAGAGTACCGTGGTTATTTCCGCGATTAATAACTCTACGAGTTCATCCACCGCCTCTGTAGACTCTGATGCGGCTTGGAGAAAGGGAAAGGCTAATCCGGCTAAATCTGCACCCAGCGCGATCGCTTTGGCAACCTCTAACCCATTGCGTAATCCACCGGAAGCGATTAGGGGAACTTCTGGGGCAATGTCTCGAATACTGGTGATACAATCGGCTGTGGGTAATCCCCAGTCGGCAAAGGTTTGTCCTAAGCGACGTTGCTTGAGATTTAATGCCCGTTCACTTTCAACTTTTGCCCAAGACGTTCCCCCAGCACCCGCGACATCAATGGCGCTTACGCCTGCGTCAAGTAGTTTCTGTGTCATGGCGGCTGAGATGCCATTGCCGACTTCTTTGGCAATCACAGGTACAGGTAACTTGCAGCACAATTTGTGTATTTTGTCAAGTAAACCGCGAAAATTTGTATCTCCGTTCGTTTGAATACATTCCTGTAAAGGATTGAGGTGCAAAATTAAGGCATCGGCGGCTAACAGTTCCACCACGCGCAAGCATTCATCCAAGCCGTAACTGTAGTTCAGTTGAACCGCACCCAAATTCGCCAATAACAAGATATCCGGTGCAAGCGATCGCACGGCAAAGGTATCCGCCACTTGTGGATTCTCCACCGCGACTCGCTGGGAACCCACACCCATGGCTAATTGATACGTTTGGGCGACTTCAGCCAGACGAAAATTAATCGTTTGCGCCTGTTGGGTTCCTCCAGTCATGGAGGATATGAGTAAGGGTGCGCCTAAGGTTTTACCCAGAAACTCGGTAGAGATATCAATCTCACTGCGGTTGATTTCCGGTAAACAACAGTGGGTAAACCGATAGCGTTCTAATCCATTGGTGATTTGATTAAACTGCACATCTTCATTGAGACAAATTCTGATGTGATCGGCTTTGCGCGTTTGGGTTTCTGTCATCGTGCTGGAAAATGAGAACAGGGTGGGAGGGTAGGAGAGTTTGCAGCAGGGTTCAGCCAACGATATACTAAAAGACTTTGATTAACTCCACAGCATCTCGTCCATCAAAATCTTGCAGGTAAACTTTAACTTGTTCGTCTCTAGAGGTGGGTAGCTGTTTGCCTGTAAAGTCGGGACATATCGGTAACTCACGATGTCCGCGATCGACCAGAACTAATAACTGAATCACCTGGGGTCTACCGTATTCATTCACCGCATTTAAAGCAGCGCGAATCGTGCGCCCACTAAAGATAACATCATCGACCAATACCACAATTTTGCCCGAAAGATCACAGGAAATCTCGGTTTTCGCTGGAGTACGGACGCCAATCTGATCCAAATCATCGCGGTAGAAGGTAATATCGATCGCGCCCACGGCTACTGATTCCTGTTCTAACATTTCAATTTGCCGTCCTAGCAGCTTGGCGAGGGGAACTCCGCGAGTATAAATGCCTAAAAGCACAAGTTTAGACACATCTCCGGCGCGTTCAATCACCTCAGATGCCAAACGAGTGACAGTGCGGCGCAGTTCTTCAGGGGAGAGAATTTCAATAGTTTGAGTTGGCATTCTCGTTGCTGGTTTGATGGCGGATGGGATAGGACTAGGGGAGAGAATTAGGGATATTGTCTAGAGTTCACGGCATATAGTTTGGAGTAGGGGCGGGTTTAGGGACTAATATAAATTGCCTTTCCGAGTTGGGTTGCAAAACCCGCCCTTTGTTTAAGTTTGGGGTTTTGAGGTATGACCCTTTGTTTCGCTAGTGGAGAATCGAGTTTTGATGCCATATATATAAGGATGGGAATAAATGAGAAGACTCCAGTATTGCGATCGCGATAACCAGCCAAATCAAACAGCAGTATCGGGTCAACTGTAACCCTTGGTCAATTTTGGTCGGTGTAATTGGCTCAACCGGATCACCTAAAAGGGGTTTATATTTGGCAACTCCCTGATACCAGTTGGTTCCCCCAAGTTGTACGCCCAGAATAGCAGCATAAGCGCATTCACTCCAACCGGAATTGGGGCTAGGATCGCTGGTTGCATCTCGGCAGCATAAACTCCACACTTTTTGGGGTTTTCCTGACAAAAGCGCTAAGGTTATTACCGTCAGCCGACAGGGTAGCCAGGTTAAGTAATCCTCAAGTTTAGCACTGAACCACCCTAAATCTGTATAAGGTTCGCGTCGATAACCAATCATTGAATCGAGAGTGCTAGCCGCTTTATAGGCTAAAGCCAAGGGAGAGCTACCCACTATCGGAAAAAACGCGCCAATAATAGCATAAAATAAGGGCGCTGTAACACCATCCGTAGCATTTTCGGCGATAGTCTCTAGAACCGCCCGAAACATTTCAGGTGCTGTCAATTTTTCTGTATCTCGACCCACATATTGACGCAAACGAGAACGCGCTTGCTCTAACTCTTCATCAGTTAGCGGTTGTACCACATCATCAGCCGCGTTTCGTAAACTGCGACCCGCAAAACAGCTTGCTAGCAGAATACTTTCAACCCCAATCCCTACCCAAGGATGAAGCCAGTTTGCTGCCAACACGATGAACCAGCCTGCCATACCACTACCGATAATTAATCCTAACCCCAATCCAATTCCGGCGAGGCGGCGTTCCCAGGGACGATAAAGATTGTGAATTATCCATTGGCTAAAGTGAGAAATCAGCCAACCCATGACTTGGACGGGATGAAGCCAACCCCAAGGATCACCTATCCAGTAATCTAGACTGGCGGCAAGTAACAAAACAATGACACTTCTAGTCAATCTTGTTGCCTTTGAGCGTATCTATATTATCTTCCCAATTAGCACCATCAAACGGCACTCTGGCAAATCGAGACAGGACATCATCATCGAGACAACGCAGGTTAACATCAATCGACTGGGGATGAGAACGGGGGCGATAAAAGGGGTGAATCCCACAAATACGGCAGAATGTATGTTTAGCGGTATGGGTATTAAACGTATATGTTGTTAAAACCTCAGCCCCACTCAATAGAGTAAACCGTTCCGGGGGTACAATTAGGTGGATGAAGCCTTTTTTGCGACAAATTGAACAATTGCAATCGATTGCCTCGTGCTGGTCAACTGTCACACTGAAACGGACAGAACCACAGTGACAGCCCCCTTGATAGGTAATCAGTTGATTCATTATGGTCATTCGAGATCAAAGCCTCTATTAAATCACAAAACTGGTTTGTTCGCCTTGAGCCGCTTGCCAACTTCGAGCATCATAGTAAAGATCGGCAAGGGTTATGCTATATAGGGCATCTTTGAGTTTTTCATGAAGTCGATGCCACAAGGTTAAAGTTACCCAGTCTTCGGCTTGAGTGGCATCTGCCTGGTGGTGGTGTAATGGTTCGATTGTTTCACCAACGGCTGCTAAAATCTGACCCAGAGAAATTTTTGAAGGTTCGCGAGCTAATTGATAGCCACCTTGAGAACCCCGTACTGAATTCACTAAATTAGCACGACGCATTTCAATCAGTAGTTTCTCTAAATAGGGTGCGGGTAGATCTTGGCGCTGGGCAATCATTTTAACGGATGTTGGTCCATAACCGGGCTGTAGGCTGAGATCAAGGAGCGCTTTGACACTATAATGTCCGCGAGTTGTCAACTTCATAGGGATTGTAATCTCTCCTAGCTTGGAGTTGGTTTGAAGCTGGAGTCTAATTCAGCCAGTTTCAGGTTGGGTTGTACAGGGTTAAGAGTTGAACGGGTTTTTTTTTATTGACGTCCCCGGATGGTTGTACTGTCAACTATAACCAGGTGGGTTTTTCCTGAAGCCTGATAACGCCTCCCATCAATCCTGAGTTTTGCACATCATTGGTTTTTGTTGCTGACTCGATCAACTGGAAACGCCCCACCTTATCGCTGCGTATCCATTGCTGACACGTTCTCCAGTCGGCGGTTGATTTGTTAAAAAGATAAATTCAACAAATATAAGCAACCAAGTTGACAGTATCCGTGTAATATAGTTCTATAGAGGATGATATAAGACCAAGATTTTGTTATCTTGGTTATGTATCAGTATAGCGAAATCGCTACCTGAGACCTCACTGTTTAGGTTTAGATTCAAGTTGATGGCTAAAAAGAAAAAAATGGAGTCCAAGATGGAACCCTTAGAGGGTCAAGCACTGCTTGAGAAAGTTAGAGAGCTAGGTAACCTCAGCAAAGAAGAAAAAGCTAGAGCCTGTGGCTACTACACCGTAACTAAAAACGATGTAGAGCGCGTTAATATGATGAAATTCCTGAATGCGCTGATTGACGCTGAGGGTATTGAATTAGATAGCAAAGCCAATGGCAATGGACGCGGGGGTAGGAGTGCGAGCTATCGCATCTCTGTGCAATCTAACGGTAATCTGCTTATTGGTTCTGCTTATACGAAACAGATGGGTTTACAACCTGGGGATGAATTTGAAATCACCTTAGGTCGTAAGCACATTCATCTCAAGCAACTTGGCGCAGAAGAGGAAATTGATGAGTAAGACTCAGGCGATGGCTAAGGAAAAGCTAAACGCCTAAAGAGGCTGACTGTTTACCAGCATTTCAATTGGCTTGAGTCATAGTAGCAACAACGGATAAGTCCGCGTTCCAACCTGATGGTTGGGCGATAGGATTTTTATTGGAGTTGGCAAAAAAGACCCCCGTTATAATCCAGAAGATTTAGCGGGGGATATATCTTGCTATTCATTGAAATGGCTAAGATACAATCCAATGGGGAGAAGTCATCAACAATACCAGAGACACATACATTCCCCAAAACAAAATGAAAATAAATTGTATGTCGCGTCGAGCCACGAGGATAGCCGCGATCGCGAAGGTTAGGGCGACGGAGCTAGAAACGACAGGTAAAAGCTTTCCAGAGGCTTCTAGTAGGAAATAAACAGTAGCGGCGATTGCCCCTAAAGACATGAGACTCAATCCAAAAACCCAGAGACGCGGATAGGATTGAGAGCGGGGCGAATTCCACACGGCGGCAAGTTGAGCGCCACCCGCTAGGGCTAAAGCGGGGTAAATTGGTAAACTATACGCCGATAAGGGAGAGCCAATTAGACAAACGGCTCCTCCATAAACACCCGTCCAAACCAATACGAATTTTGCCCAACCCCAATTGCGATGAGTCCACGCCAACCCTAATCCATAAGACGCAAAGAGTAACCAGGGAACCGAGAATTTTAAGAACTCCAATAGGTAATCGTAATAGCCAGTAAGAGTCCTGGGAATCTTGACAGAATGCCAAAAGGGTTGTAATGATTCTTGGATCAGATTGGCAGTGAGAAATGCTTGACCCTCAAGCCAGGGTAGAGTATACCAAACCAATCCGGGGATGATACCTAATATCCAACCCAACCACCAATAGCCAGATCTGAGCAGTCTCGGCGTATCCCAGGCAATAAAAATTAAACCGATTGCCAGCAAAAGCAATCCGAATCCAATTCCCTGAGTCAGACAAATTAAAGCGAATCCAATACCAGCTACCAATGACCAACGCAAATCACGACGCGATCGCAACAGACACACCATCATTAGCATGACAAAGCATAACACCGCACTATCCGCGATCGCGAGACGTCCATACTGCACCACAGGTAATACAGTTAAATAAATGAAGCTCGAAAAAAGCGCATTTTGACGAGATGGGAAAATTTCTCGACCGATTCCATAGAAAAGGGGAACAGACAGAGCGCTCAGAAGGGCAGTCGGTAAGCGTGTGATCAAGGTATTATCATTCCCTGTCTTATAAGCCAAAGCAATTAGCCAATACAGTAAGGGTGGATCTTCAACATAGGATTTGTCCCCAAACGTTGGATAAAACCATTGCCAAGATGCCAAAGGCGTGGTAGTTAATTCACCAGCGACCTGATTGATCGTTTGTTCACCCCCATTTAAGAGAGGTGGGCTATCCAGATTTAGACAAAATAAGAGCAAAGCGGCTAAGAGTAAGCCGAACATCCACATCCGCTCAATCCAACGTTGAGTTTTGCGAATTCGACTCTCTGAGCGTCCCGAAATAAATGTTTGACGATTCATCTTTAAACGAACAAGTTAGAGTGCTGCTGGTCGCCAGTCGTTCACCTTGCTGCCATCCAACAGGTTGCCATTGCCTTCACCGTGACTCAACCCGTGGCGCGACCTAATCAAACGGTGACTTTTCAATTATGACTTTTCAGTTAAAAATAAAAAACTCTGACTACCCCGATCAGCGTAACTTTAGGAATAACTAGAGTGCGTAGTGCTATAGATAGATAGACCTAGCCGCGTTAGGATCAACGTTAGCGTCACACCCGACGGGTTAACCGAATCACTCCTGCCGCTTATTCACAGTAATATAGTTAGGCTTTATCAACTCAACTTGCTCATTTTGTTAAATAGAGCCAATCATCAGGCATCTAGACCTCAGTCGATCACCTGCGACAAGCATACCTATGGAAGGATCTTTTGAATTAACCCTACAAATGGTCATCGCTGTCTGTGCTGGAATCAGCGCTCAGGTGATTGCCGAGTACCTAAAAGTCCCCAGCATCGTCTTTCTGCTCATCTTCGGTGTTTCCCTCGGCTCCGATGGTTTGGGTTTATTACACCCCCAAGAACTGGGAGTGGGTTTAGAAGTCATTGTTGCCTTATCCGTCGCCGTAATTCTTTTTGAGGGAGGACTTAACCTCAACCTGCGCGATTTAGGCAAAGTATCAGGTTCTCTGAGAAACCTCGTCACCCTGGGAACGCTGATTACACTGCTAGGCGGTGGGATGGCTGCCCATTGGTTAGGAGAATTTCCCTGGTCGATTGCCTTTCTCTATGCGGCTCTCGTAGTTGTGACCGGTCCGACGGTTATTGGTCCACTGCTTAAACAAGTAAAAGTTGATCGACGAGTTGCCGCCCTTTTAGAAGGAGAAGGGGTATTAATTGACCCCGTGGGGGCGATTCTATCCGTTGTTGTCCTCGATACCATTCTCAACAGCGATGCAGGAGCCTCGGCTGCCATTGTCGGTCTAGGGTTACGCCTGGGTATTGGTGGTGTGATTGGTGGTATCGGTGGCTGGCTGCTGGGTTTATTTCTCAAACGAGCCGATTTTCTTTCAGAAGACCTGAAAAACCTGGTGGTGTTAGCCGGGATGTTAGGCTTATTTGGCTTGGCACAAACGATTCGCTCCGAATCCGGATTAATGGCAACCGTCGTCGCCGGAATCGTTGTCGGTGCGTCTTCTCTACCAGAAGAGCGCCTGTTGCGACGGTTTAAAGGACAATTAACAGTGCTGGGGGTTTCTGTACTCTTCGTTCTCCTCTCCGCCGATTTGTCCATTGACAGTGTGTTTGCTTTAGGGTGGGGCAGTGTATTCACGGTTTTGGCATTAATGACCCTAGTGCGCCCGGTGAGTGTCAGCTTATGTACCTGGAATAGCGGCTTAAATTGGCGACAAAAAATCTTTTTATCCTGGATTGCGCCCAAAGGAATTGTCAGTGCTTCCGTCGCCTCCTTATTTGCGATTCTTCTCACCGAACGCGGGATTAATGGGGGAGATTCGATTAAAGCCCTGGTCTTCCTAACGATTATGCTGACGGTATTTTTACAAGGGTTAACGGCGCGTTGGGTTGCCCAATGGCTACAACTGAATCCCCAGGAAAAGGCAACGGGTGCGGTGATTGTGGGCTGTAATCCTTTGAGTCGTCTGATTGCGCGTTTGTTTCAAGAACAGGAAGAAGAGGTTGTCCTCATCGACACTGATCCCGAAGCCTGCCAAAAAGCCGAGGAGGAAAATCTGCGGGTGTTCCAAAGCAGTGGTTTAGATGTTGAGGTTTTAGAAGAAGCTGGGATTGAATCAGTGGGTACATTTCTGGCAATGACCAATAATGGGGAAGTGAACCTAGTCTTAGCCCAACGCGCCGTGGAAGAGTTTGCGCCGCCACGAGTGGTTGCCGTATTTCCGCGTGATCCCCAAGCCAATACGACGAATAATAAAACAAAAGTCAATCAAGCCTTTGTTTCTCAACTACCGATTAAGACGTGGAACAAATATATTGTCGAGGGGCAAGTCAAGTTAGGTACAACCACGTTAAAAGAATTGGGATTGGCATTTCAGCGAGCGCATTTACAAGCGTTGATTCGGGCGGGGGAACTGGTTCCCTTATTAATCGAACGGCAAGGGAATTTACAAGTGGCTAGCGCGAATGAAACTTGGCAGGCTGACGATCAAATTATTTATCTGCTGCATGATCCCAGACCTAAACTCTTGAAACGCTTATCCGGTGGCAGTTCGTCCTCTCGGCTGGCGGTAGAAAAGTTGCCAGAGGTTGAGGAGATTCCGATTTCTGAGCCTGTGGAAGAGAAAGCGGTGAAAGAAATTGCCAATAAACCGAAGGGTGAAAAAGAGGCGAAGGTTGAAGGATGAAACAGTTTTGACCCTTCTCCCACCGTGGGGAGAAGGGGGATCGGATGCTCTTGCTCCCCTCTCCCCGGCGTGGGAGAGGGGCTGGGGGTGAGGGGTTGAGCTTAAGTTGACACCAATGGTTTAGACGCTTCCTTAGTGGGGGTAGCGATAACATTTCAATACTGTCTAATGATTCAGAGGAATCACTCACTGAATAAAGGGCGCAAGGCTTGCGCCCCTAAGATTTTTACCTTAAATAGGGAACCCACGATTTCATTGGTTCTGGCGAACCATA
This sequence comes from Coleofasciculus chthonoplastes PCC 7420, assembly GCF_000155555.1. Classification (GTDB taxonomy): domain Bacteria; phylum Cyanobacteriota; class Cyanobacteriia; order Cyanobacteriales; family Coleofasciculaceae; genus Coleofasciculus; species Coleofasciculus chthonoplastes_A. Next base: position 420,712 of record NZ_DS989843.1, on the reverse strand, counting down.
CCAAAGTCCCTGCCTTCGCGGTGAATGCAGCACTCCTTCTAAGGTGAGATTCACCGCCCCCTCTAAATGAGCTGCTTCAATGGGAGTAATCCCATCTCCCCAACAATTGCCGACTCCACAGGTTTGCTGATAACTGTTATAGGCTAACCATTGACCCAAGCGCCGTTGACCATAGATGGCTTTACCCGCGACACAGATATATTTAACCTGGGGATAAAACGCTCCCGGATAGTTGATTGCCACAAAATCCAGATTGCGTTTTGTCCAGCGCTCTTGGCTAGTATGAGGTGTCCCTAATGTTACCAATGTGGCAATAGCAGGATGAGCATTCCAAAATCCGGGGACTGAGGATGTTACATTGCCATGAATATCGTAGGGTTTTTCGCCCAGGTAGATTCGGGCAATCCAGCCTCCGGCGGAATGACCAATCAGATTAACCTGATTGGCGTTGTAATCTGCCATAACCTGTTTCACGGTTTGGTCGAGTTGGCGTAAAATTGGTACAACTGAGCGACCGCCTATGGTGGGAATCCAATCGCCTTGTCGTAGCGGTACAGTAACGGTGGGAAACCCGAATTGATTTAACGCGGTTTCTAATCCTCGATATTCAGTTGCCCCGGCAAAAAAACCCGGTAGAATAACAGTCGGTAGTGGCATTTTGGATTGTAAAGCTTTTTAATCAAACGTAACAAATAATCATGGGGCAAGTTGGCACGCTTTACGGTCTGAGTGTGGGTCCAGGCGATCGCGAATTAATCACGCTTAAAGCCCTGCGTATCCTCAAACAAGCACCCGTGGTGGCGTTTCCGGCGGGAGTGAGGGGAAAATTGGGTATGGCTCAACAAATTGTCGGGCAATGGTTAGACGCTCAACAAGTTCAACTGCCCTTAACATTTCCTTACGTGCAAGACCTTGACATTCTTACCCAAGCGTGGATAGAAGCTGCCGAACAGGTTTGGCATTATCTAAACATTGGACAAGATGTGGCGTTTGTTTGTGAAGGGGATATCAGTTTTTACAGCACGTTTACCTATTTGGCGCAAACCCTGCAACAGCAGCAACCCACCGCCGTCGTGCAAATGATTCCTGGCGTTTGTTCACCCATGGCAGCCGCCTCAGTGTTAGGATTACCGCTAACGGTACAGCGCGATCGCTTGGTGGTGCTGCCAGCTCTCTATAATGTAAAGGAACTGGAAACAATTTTAGAGTGGGCGGATGTCGTAGTCCTGATGAAAGTGAGTTCAGTGTATGAACAGGTATGGCAAGTGTTGCATCGCCGCCAATTATTGGACACCGCCTGGGTAGTCGAACGTGCTACCCTACCAGATCAAGTGATTTATCACGATTTACGCGATCGCCCAACGCTGAAATTACCCTACTTTTCGATCATGATTGTCAACGTTACTCAATCCCTGAGTTCAATTAGACTCTAGATTATTTTTATTAACGGCGTCGCGGAAGTCCTCACCCAAGGGCGAAGTAGGGTGAGGATGGACAGCGGGAAATTGAGGAACGAAATTTCCCATCTTCAGGACTTGCTTACCTTAAATGGTATATAGTGGTAAGAGGAGGTGAAAGCGATGCGACATCAAGCCATCAAAGTTAGGCTATATCCGACAACTGAACAACAAGTGATACTAGCTCAACACTTTGGCTGTAGTCGCTGGTGGTGGAATTATGCACTCAATTTGTGCATTGAAACTTACCAGTTAACGGGTAAAGGCTTGACACGTTCAGCATTAAACGCATTTTTGCCTAAGCTCAAGAAACAGGAGGAAACCGAATGGTTATCTGAATGCTATTCTCAAGTTTTGCAAGCTACCACACTAAACCTGGTAGCTGCCTACAAAAACTTTTTCGAGGGTAGAGCTAGATACCCAAGGTTCAAGGCTAAAAGGAATAAGCAATCCATTCAGTATCCTCAGTCGGTTAAAGTTGTTGATGGTTGCCTCAAGTTTCCCGGTCGTGTTGGCGTAGTCAAAACTAAAATACACCGACCAATTGAAGGAACTATCAAGACAGTAACGGTTAGCATGACGCCATCGGGTAAGTATTTTGCATCTGTATTAACCGAGGTAGAAGGGGATAATCCTCCTGTCAGCACTCTCGCAAGTCGAAGTGAAGGTAAAATTGCCGGGATTGACTTGGGATTAAAGGATTTTGCCATTGTTAACGATGGGGTTAAAACCTCTAAGTTTGATAACCCCAAACATTTAGCCAAGCATGAGCGTAACCTCAAGCGGAAGCAACAGAAATTAGACAGAAAGGAGAAAGGAAGCAAGTCACGAGATCAAGCCAGGAAACTGGTGGCTAGGGTTCACGAACGAGTTAGTAATGTCCGTCAAGACTACTTACATAAGCTATCGAGAAAGCTTGTTGACGAAAACCAAGTTATCGTAGTCGAAAGTCTAAATACTAAAGGCATGGTTCGGAACCACAAACTAGCTAAAGCAATTTCTGATGTAGGCTGGGGAATGTTTGTCAATTTTATATCGTACAAACTCGAAAAAGAGGGTAAGGTACTGGTAGAGATTGACCGATGGTTTCCTAGTTCAAAACTCTGCTCAAACTGTCATTATCAGGTAGACGAGATGCCCTTGGAGGTTAGGAGTTGGACTTGTCCGAGCTGTGGCACTCATCATGATAGAGATGGTAATGCCTCAGCAAATATTAGAGCGGAAGGTGTCAGAATGCTTCGACAGGCTCAACAACATTTATCGGTCTCAGGGACTGGGACTGCTGATGGTGGAGGGGATGTGAGACCGAAGCTTGGGCGTAAGTCTAAGCTGACGCAATCCCCAGCGAAACCAGAAGCTCAGGCTTCAACGAAGTAAGCCTGAGTAGTTCACAACGAATAGAATTCCCGACAACCCCGCAACGGAGAGCATGATAACGGCTATGTCGAATCTCTTATTTAGAACGGTTTCCGAGAAACTCAATCAGCCAACTGGAATCGCGGTAATAGCATCGGTGGGTATTCATGTCATCTTGGGGCTAACCTTACCCTCTTATGTCCCCGTTTTTTCCAATGAAGCGCCACCGACGCGGCGAACTGTACAAATGTTGGAATTAAGCGAAGCCGATTTGAGTCGCCTACCCGATTTATCGGTGCCAACGATTCCCCCGTATATTTATCAGCAGACACCATTACAATCGCCATTCCCACCACTCCCACCTCTCCCCTCTCAGGATTCCTTAGATTCTTTACCCCTCGATGGCAACATTTCCGTGGCGCCCCCTTCCCAATCGTTAAAAATTCCGTCATCGTCGTCTTCGACTCGGAAACGAACCCGAACCCGAATCTCCCTGAATCAACCGAGTACCCCATTTCCATCCATGAGGAGAAATCTAGGAATTCCAGTTTTTCCTAGCCAACGTAATCATCTACAGTCTTCCCTCGGCACAACGAATCCTGAATCAAGATCCATACAAACAGAGCCGACGCAGAGTATTGATGATCGTCTATTAAGGGTGTTGTCTGATCGCAACTCAGCCTTGTTGACGACTCCACGCTCTAAACCACCGGAACCCCCCAAAGAGAGAAAGCAAATCGCTTCTAATCCAGATAGCGATCCCTCCGCTAATGACGATGAGCCAACCCCAAATCCGGAAGAGACGGCATCAGAATCGGATCAGTCAGTAGCCCTGAAACCCAACTCTGAACAACAGTCAGATAGCACTGGCGCTGAAGGGAATAAGGTAGAACCTCCACCCCTAAAACGCAGAACATTGATTGCTTCCTATCCCAAAGCCGCTTGCCAGAAGCAGGTTAATGGCAACGCCCTATATAGCGTCGTTGTCGGCACTGATGGCAAACCAACGAATTTAGAACTCATTCAACGAGCAGGTGATCCCATTCTTGAGCAAAAGGCACAAGATACAATTCAAGCTCATCGTTTTCTGAATAGCACGGAACAGCCCCAGGAATACCAAGTCTCGGTGGAGTTCTCTGATCAAGACAAGGTTTGTCCGAAGCCAACACCTCCCGAAGCCTCGGATCAGACTCCTGAGGGGTCTAATTCGCCAACACCCCAACCTGAGAATCCGGAGGCGTCTGAGGAGTCGAATACCCCAAGTTCTTCCTCATCCAATCCAGACACCTCGGATCGTGATTCAGAAAACTCTGGACAACCATCGCCATCAGAGACAACCTCAGAGTCAGAGGCTCAAAAAGACCAACCTGAAGAATCAGCGAATCCAGCAGAGGAAAGCCCTGAAGCCTCCAACCCACCTGACGTAGTTGTACCCATACTCTAGCCTCAGACGGGCTGGCGCTATCAATTTTTGACCCGTCTCATCCTTGATCCCCAACCAGATGTTAAGATGATCGACGGTTATAATTATATGCTCTAAGATTACCGCGAAAAGGAACCCAAGTCATTATGCCTTCACGAGAACCTCGCCGCATACTCATAACAGGTGGAGCGGGGTTTATTGGCTCCAACTTCGTCCATCACTGGTGCGATCGCTACCCAGATGATCGAGTTGTTGTTCTCGATTTGCTCAGTTACGCCGGCAATCGCCGTAATCTAGAGTCAGTCGAGGGACGAGAAAATTTTCGATTTGTAGCGGGAGATATTTGCGATCGCACTCTCGTTGATGCTTTACTTCGCAGTGAGACGATTGATACCGTTGCCCACTTTGCAGCAGAATCCCATGTTGACCGCTCAATTTTGGGACCTGAAGCATTTGTGAGAACAAATGTTCTGGGTACGTCCACTCTCTTGGAAGCCTTTCGCCAGCATTGGAAAAAGCGGGGAGATCGAGGGAGCGATCGCTTCCTTCATGTTTCTACGGATGAAGTATACGGCAGTTTGAGTCCGAATGACCCGTTGTTTAGTGAAACGACACCCTATCAGCCTAACAGTCCCTACGCGGCGTCTAAAGCGGGTAGTGATCACATTGTCCGTGCCTATCATCATACCTACGGCGTCCCCACATTAATTACCAATTGCTCAAATAACTATGGTCCCTATCAGTTTCCGGAAAAGCTGATTCCTCTGATGTGCATTAACATCATGCTGGGTCAACCCTTACCTGTTTATGGGGATGGACAGCATGTGCGGGATTGGTTGTATGTCAACGATCACTGTCAGGCGATCGATTTAGTTCTGCACCAAGGAACTCCCGGCGAAACCTATAACATTGGTGGTAATAACCAAATCAAGAACCTGGATTTAGTTCAGATGGTTTGCCAGCTTATGGATGAATTAGCCTCGGATTTGCCTGTTTCTCCCAGTAAAAAGTTAATTTCTTTTGTCAAAGATCGACCGGGACACGATCGCCGATACGGAATTGATGCTCGCAAAATTAAGGCAAAACTGGGTTGGACGCCTCAAGAAACCATTGAAGGAGGATTACGTAGTACCGTTGAATGGTATTTGACCCATCGGGATTGGTGGGAGCCGTTGCTGTCGAAGGAGTATAAAGATTACTACCGAAAAATTTATGGTTAAATCAGCTAGGACTTACACAAAGCCTCTATGTGTAGGGTGGGGAGAGCGTAGCGTAAGGCACCTTTGCCCCCATAAGTGGTGTAGCTGCGTAAGTCCTGTCAGCAAAGGATGTTTGCAGATAGTTGGGTGAGGACTAAGCTGTTCGGTATTCAACCCTTAATGTCAACAATGATGAAATCCTTGTAGTGTGTTTAGCGAAGCATACTCCTTGAGGGAGGGTGTATCAACCAGCGAGATCAATCTCCATTATGTATGAATCAATTATCACTCGTAGGGGTACGGCATTGCCGTACCCTTACCTGATGTATAGCAGTAGACACATCGATTAGGACTTTCGGCACCATTGTAGAGACGCGCCATGGCGCGTCTCTACATAAATGATGTGTCCTAACCGCTATGGCGGTTGCTATATATAGCACTACGCACACACGTTAGGACAAAAGAAGAAAAATTTAAATCGCTTGACTCTGAGCGAAGTCGAAGGGTCAATCCCTTGATGAGTCAGTGTTTTTCTTCACTATTGCCCATTGCCTATTGCAAGAAAGCCTAGCGCGTAGCGCTATACTTCTTTACGGCTGAATCTGTTGAATTTGGTCAAGGGCATTTTGGTAAATTGTCATGTCACCCTGTTGTCTAGATAAATCTGCCGCCTTTTGGAAATCCGCGATCGCTTCTTCTTCATTACTGAGTTGAACATGGGTAAGTCCCCGATGATAATAGGCTTGGGCGTAGTTGGGATTAATCTCAAGCGCTTGGTTTAAGTCAGCGAGGGCTGTTTGCAAATCGTTCTGTTGCAGATGAACAAACCCACGATTTGAGTAGCCTTGAGCATAGTTAGGGTTGACAGCAATCGCCCGATTAAAGTCAGCAATTGCTTCCTTAAATTTTCCCTGTTCTAAACGGGCATTGGCACGGTTATTATAGGCTAAAACAAGGTTAGGATTAATCTCAAGTGCTTGGTTGAAGTCAGTGATTGCTTCTTGAATATTTTCCTGTTGCAGATGGGCAAATCCTCTACCATTATAAGCTAGAGCTAAGTTAGGATTTATGTCAATTGCCTTAGTAAAATCAGAAATCGCGCCTTCCAAATCTCCCATTTGTAGGCGGGCAAACCCGCGATTGTTATAGGCTGGATCAAAGTTAGGAGCAATTTCTATAGCTCGATTTAAATCAGTAATCGCTTTTTTAAATTCTCCTTGTAATGTATAGGTGTGTCCTCGTATAGAGTAGGCAGACGCAGAATTATGGTCAATCTTAATCGCCTGATTGAAATCATCAATTGCTCCCCTGAAGTCACCTGTTGCTAATTTCTCTACTCCTCGCTGGACAAAATCCTCTGCAGTAGTTTGAGCTATATAACTTTCTGCCGTGGTCAAGCTAATTTTAGGAAATTGGACTTCGCTAGCCGCAACTGGATTGATGAAGATTGCAGATAAACCCAACAAGTAAATCGTGCGGCGAATAATTTCTGGAATTCCGAAAATTTTTTGTCTGTGCTGCTGGTCTAATGTCTGTTTGAGGTGATTAAATTGGATAGACATTATTTCCTCCCTAATGAATGTAGAGACAGGAATACCCTACTTATTTACGTCATCAGCTTCGGTCACATCAATGGATAAGTAGCAACCTCGCTCGATATAGTAATTACTGTAGTGACTTATTGCTAATCTCTCATCTCTCTTTTGGTAGGTATGTCAGGAACTATTAGTTGTTCTTAATCAAAATTAAAAAGTAGTTGTTTATTAATAAAAATTGTTAATTATTGCGTTTAATTGATAATTTATATTGATAGTTCATTTGTCAATTCATATCTTTTATAGAACTCGCCCTCTGTAGTGATGTGACAAAAAAATCACTATACCAATATTTTTCTACCGTTTGTTAGAGGGAAAAATGATGCCTCTTGCCTATAATTAGGAGCGCTGATACCTTAACAATGAGTTGGAAACCTGATGTTGCAGCAGAATAGCACTGACGTATGGGTTTGTCGTGGGCGATGCTAGGATTTTTAGCGCTGAAGTGCAACGACGAACTTAGGTTGAATGGCACTAACTTTAGAGTTTGTAGTAAGCGCTCGACTCGCTTATGGCACGCTTCGTGCCTACTACGAACCCCGCTTAAGTCAGCGACATTCAACTTAGGTTAGTCCGTAACATTCGTGTTAGGGTTAAAATATGGCTTACGGATTCAGTAAACAATTATGAAATCAGCCAATAAATTTATTATCGGCTTTCTATTAGTCGTCATCTTCGGCTTACCTTTCTCTCAAACATTGGTTCACATTCTCACAGAAGCCTGGTGGTTTAATTCGGTTAACTTCTCAGATGTATTCTGGACGCGGATCACCTGGAAAATTATGGCTTGGGTGGGAACGTTTATTATTTACGGACTATTCTTGTGGTTTAACTATTGGATGGCACAGCGTCTAACTCGCGATCGCGCGTTTCGTTTCCTAGACGCCAGTGATTTAGCCCACTATACCGATACGATCGCCAATTCCGCTGTCTTAGTGGTGATCTTCCTGATCAGTTTAGCCGCCGCCACAACCAGTGCATCGGCTTGGGAGACGATATTAAAGTATTTGAATGCCACCGATTTTAATCTGACCGATCCCATTTATCAACATGATATTGGGTTTTACTTGTTTCAGCTTCCATTCTATGAGGGGTTGAAGAATTGGGTGTTGACTCTCTTGGGGTGGAGCTTGATTTTATCCATCGCGGTTTATGTATTGAAAGGCACAATACGGTTAGACCAATACTGGCAACATTTCCTGACTAAAGATGTAAAAACCCATCTCAGTTTACTGTTAGCTGGGATTGCTTTAGTGATTGCGATCGGCTTTTGGTTAGAACGCTACGAATTACTCTACGATGTTGATGGTGTCGTCTATGGTGCAGGGTACACCGATGCTCATGCTCAACGTCTAGCCTTCTGGATTATGAGCGTTATCTCCCTTCTGCTCGGCTTATCGTTTATCCTAGCCATTTGGCAAAACAATATTGCCTTACCTACCTATGGCATCGGGATTTATATGATTGCTTTTCTGGTTTTTATTGGTCTTTTTCCCTGGTTTCAACAACGCTTTATTGTTGAACCGAATGAATTAGAAAAAGAAAAGCCCTACATTGAACATAATATCGCCTATACGCGCAAAGCTTACGATTTAGACAAAGTTCCTACCCAAGACTATCCAGCAGAAGGACAGCTAAGTCGCCAAGGGTTGCAAGACAACCAATTCACGATTCGTAATATTCGTTTGTGGGATTATCGACCGTTATTAAGTACCTATCGTCAACTGCAAGAAATTCGTCTTTACTATCGATTTAATGATGTCGATGTTGATCGCTATACGATTGACGATAATTACCGACAGGTGATGCTTTCACCACGGGAATTAGTCTATGCCCAAGTCCCCGATCGCGCTAAGACTTGGGTCAACGAGCGGCTAAAATATACCCATGGTTATGGTTTGGTTATGAGTCCGGTAAATATTGTGACTGAGGATGGCTTACCGGAACTGTTTATCCAAGATATTCCGCCAATTTCTAAAGTCGATCTGCAAGTCGATGAATCCGCCATTTACTACGGCGAAGAAACCGATACCTATATCTTTACCGGGACAACAACTCAAGAATTTGACTATCCCCGTGGCGATGCAAATGCATTCACAAATTACGAAGGAAATGGAGGTGTACCGATTCCTTCACTGTGGCAACGATTAGCTTATGCGTATGATTTGGGCGATCTGAAAATTTTAATCTCTAATTACTTTGCCAACACCTCCCGCATTCATTACCATCGCCAGATTCAGGAACGGGTGAGCCAAGTTGCACCTTTTTTACGGTTTGATCAAGACCCTTATATTACCTTAATTGATGGTAGATTACAGTGGATTATTGATGCCTATACGATAAGCGATCGCTATCCCTATTCTGAACCTGTTTCCCAAAGTAATAATGCTAGCGCGATCACTCAAGATGGGGATATTGCCCAAATGTCTCAAGGGGATATTAATTATATTCGCAACTCAGTTAAAGTCGTCGTGGATGCCTTTAATGGGACAATGCAGTTTGTGGTTGTTGATGAAGATGACCCAGTACTGCAAACCTATCGCAAAATATTCCCCACCTTATTTACCGCCCAAGACGAGATTATAGCCGATGTAAAAGCCCATTTCCGCTATCCCCTGGATCTATTCACCATTCAGGCGCAAATGTATCTGTCTTACCACATGGATAATCCCCAAGTATTTTATAACCGGGAGGATTTGTGGCGTTTTCCCACAGAAATTTATGAAGGGAATGAGCAGATCGTGCTGCCTTATTATGTGATTATGCGCTTACCCGAAACATCAAGTCACGAATTTATTTTGATTCTGCCGTTTACCCCCGTCAATAAAGATAATATGGTTGCGTGGATGGCAGCGCGTTCTGATGGGGAAAACTATGGCAAATTACTCCTGTACGAATTCCCGAAACAAGAACTCGTTTATGGTCCTTCGCAAATTGAAGCTCGCATTGACCAAAATCCGCAAATTTCCCAACAATTAACCCTATGGAGTCAGGAAGGATCGCGAGTAATTCGCGGCGATTTATTAGTGATTCCCATTGACCAATCATTACTGTATGTCGAACCCGTTTATCTGCGGGCTGAACAAGGTGAACTTCCAGAATTGAAGCGGGTCATTGTTGCTTATGCGAAAGAAGTGGTTATGGAAGAAACCTTAGAGGAAGCTTTAGCGACTATCTTTGGCGAAACCCAAGCAGACGTGCAACAACCTACTCCGACTCTACCATCTGCTCCACCAAAAGAAGGAGTTTCCAAACTCGCCCAATCCGCCTTGGAAACCTATCAAAAAGCACAGGAAGCCATGCGTCAAGGCAATTGGCAAAAATACGGTCAATACCAACAAGAATTGGAGAGCATCTTACAGCAATTGAACCAAACCCCAAAATCTGCACCCGATCTGAGAAAGTCAGCAGGCGACCAAAATTAATCTTCCCTGAGCCGAACTCCAGAATCTTTGTTGTTATAGCACGACGAGGATACGTTAGGACATTAGTTAATCCCCACAGGGAACAGGGCAACGTGGGGAAAAAATCCTCAATTATTCAGAACGGCTGCAATTGGGACAAATGGCGATAACCCGATGATTTATTCTTTATCTTGCCTGACATTGGAGCGCTATTACAAAGGGAATCGCCTCTTTAAAAGCACTGATAAATGTATCAATCTCCTCGCGGGTGTTGTAGAAATAGGGACTCACGCGAGCCGTGCAAGGAACACCGAGAATCCGATGCAAGGGTTGGGTACAATATTGACCCGCTCGAATCGCAATACCCGCCTGATCCAAAACTTGAGCTAACTGATAAGGGTTAATTGTTCCGCAGGTAAATGAGGCTAACGCCGCTCTACCACTGCCGTCAGCGTTGGGTTTAGAACCATAAATTGTGATACTGGGAATCGTGTTTAATTGCTCAAACAAATAGGCAGTCAGTTCATGTTCATACGCCTGGATTTTGTCCATACCAATAGCGGTGAGGTAATCCACGGCTGCACCCAGTGCGATCGCTTCCCCCGTGGCGGGAGTTCCGGCTTCAAAACGGTAGGGAATATCGGCATAGGTGGCATGATCCAGAAAAACCTCAGCTATCATCTTCCCGCCCCCTAAAAATGGCGGCATTTCTTTGAGAACGTCTAATTTCCCATACAGGAAACCAATCCCTGTGGGAGCGCACATTTTGTGTCCCGATGCTGCTAACCAATCGCAATCAATCGCTTGTACGTCAAGTTTTAGGTGGGGTGTACTTTGACAAGCATCAATTAATACTTTTGCGCCATAGTGATGCGCTAGTGCGGTAATGTCTTGGATTGGGTTAATACAGCCTAACGTGTTAGATACATGAACAATGGATACCAGTTTCGTGCGATTGGAGAGTAGAGTTTTAAACTGGTCTACGTTAAATTCTTGAGTGTCGGTTAATTCGACAAATCTTAACACAGCACCTGTGCGTTGGGCAATCTGTTGCCACGGGATCAGATTGCTGTGGTGTTCCATGACTGAGAGAATGATTTCATCCCCAGGCTGTAAGTTTTTCCCTCCCCAAGTGGAGGCGACTAAATTAATTCCTTCTGTAGCATTGCGCGTATAGATGATTTCTTGGGCAGATGTGGCATTAACAAATGTAGCAATTTTCTGCCGTGCGTTTTCGTAGGCTTCGGTGGCTTTGGAACTCAGGGTATGAATGCCTCGGTGAGCGTTGGCGTTAGTATGCTCATAGTAGTTCTGCCAAGTCTTAAGAACTTGTAAAGGTTTTTGGGAGGTTGAGGCATTATCCAGGTAAACTAAAGGTTTACCGTTTATTTTATCTTGCAAAATCGGGAAGTCAGCCCGAACTTTGGCGGCAAGGTGTTGTTCTGTTGTAAGTATCATAGGAATCCAGATTGAAAATTGTCTGTATATTGTTCTAGATCAATTTTCATCTTTATCGGCATGAAATCCAAGGGAGAAAATGATAAATTAAGTATCATTTTCTCAGAAAAATAGCCAATATTCCCTGTTTCCTTTTGCCCGTTGCCTTCTGAGGTATGCCAATCTAAATGCCGAATATCTATCAGCTTTAAGTTAGTAAGCTGTCATGCATTTAAATTGGGTATTAGTAGCGAGCAAGATGCAAAGCCTGCGGCATGGCTTCGCTAAACGCACTACAAGGCTTTCGCCATTATTGACATTAAGGTTTAAATGCCGAACAGCTTACCATTCGGATTAAAAGTTTTAGTCCACTTTAGTGGACTTGAGCTTTTAGCCCGGAGTTTGAACTCCGGGCGGGTGTCGGGGCTTTAAGTCAGTGCTATTAATCCTAGGTTAAATCGCCTCACCTAAAATGAGCCGTTGTCGATGACTGTGCAATAACTGAAATTCCTGTTGCCCTACCTGCTCTACCATATAAATGATATCTTCAGGTCGTAACAGCGTGCCATCATTCCGACAACTGCCAACATACCGTAGCACAGCCGATTGAGATGGGGTGTCTGTTTTCACCTCTATCAGTTCTAACTCAAATAAGCGATCGCGCAAATTCACCGACTTCTTCTTCCCCGACTTGGTGCGCTTCTCTAGCCAAATCGCCTCAGCCTGATTTACCTGATTAACCCAATCTTGCCACTGTTGCGGCGATGCTGATCCCGCTTCGCTTACCACCTCAAGCCGATACTCCGCTTTCTCTAAGAGTCGGGTTGTCGCTGGCACTTTTAAATCCGCTTCTTCAACCTGATAAACTGGGATATCTGACGGAAGCTGATCCGCAAGCCGTTGCTGAAACTCCGCCACATCCATCGACTCGGTTAACTCAAAGTCGGCTATCTCGCCACTACTCGACATCCCTAATGACAACGCATTCGCGATCATAATCCGAGGTCCAGGATGATATCCGCCAGTAAAGGTAATCGGTAACGATGCCCGTCTCACGGCGCGGTCAAATAACCGGACTAAATCCAAATGACTGACTAATGTCATTTCGCCCACCTTACCGTACCACACCCGCAACCGCTGCGCTTTGTGTTGATTTGGCTTAAAATGACCTGTAAATTCGGGAATTTGCGGCGGTTCAAAGACAATATTATGACCGAAATCCGTGCCACAGATCCCACAGTGAGAACAACCCTCAAAGGCACAATCCGGTACAGTTGCCGCATCTAAGGCGCGTTGTAAGTCTTCGATTAGCCAGTTTTTATCAATCCCGGTATCCAAATGATCCCAGGGTAAGGGGGAAAGGGTGTAGGGGCGGGTTTCACAACTATCCTTTGCTTTATACCCAGATGCAACTAAACCCGCCCCGTCTGAGTGCGAGAGGGTTGCACCATCAAACACATTCCATTCGCCGTTTTCGATTTGGCGATATTTCCAGGTAAGATCAGATTCGGCGATCGCACCTTCCCAAGCGGCAAACGCTTTATCTAAACTTTCCCACCAGGCATCCATTCCCGCACCCAATTCCCAGGCGCGACGCACCACCGCCCCTAAGCGTCTGTCACCGCGCCCCACAAAGTCTTCCATTGCCGAAATTCGCACGTCGGTGTAGTTCACCTTAACACCCTTAATCCGACGAAAAGCATCGCGTAATAATTCCTGTTTACGGATAAACTCAGACGTAGACACCGAATGCCACTGAAATGGTGTATGTGGCTTGGGAGTAAAGTTAGAAATCGTGATATTAAAGCCAAACCGCTTACGCCCTGATGCCCGACATTCTTGCTGCAACCACCTCACGGTTTCAGCAATCCCGATCACATCGGCATCGGTTTCACCGGGCAAGCCAATCATAAAGTAGAGTTTAACTTTATCCCACCCTTGCTCAAACGCTGTCTTCACACCCCGCAGCAATTCTTCGTTCGTCAATCCCTTATTCACAATATCCCGCATCCGCTGGGTGCCGGCTTCTGGGGCGAAGGTTAACCCACTTTTGCGTGTACCACCGATAATATTGGCAATATTCTCATCAAACCGATCCACCCGTTGGCTGGGGAGAGACAGGGAAATGTTCTCATTTTTGAGACGATTCTTTACTTCCAATCCCACGGCGGGTAGGGACAGGTAATCGGAACAGGAAAGGGAAAGCAGGGAAAACTCATTATATCCCGTCGCCCCCATTCCCTTTGCGATCGCATCCACGACTTTCTCGGGTTCCACATCTCTGGCGGGGCGGGTTAGCATTCCCGGTTGACAAAAACGGCATCCTCTGGTGCAGCCACGCCGAACTTCAATCGTCAGCCGATCATGAACGGTTTCGATATAGGGAACGAGTCCAATAGAATATTCTGGTATTGGTGTAGCGACTCGCCGCAAAATCCGCGCTGGCACATCGGGGCGATTGGGATGAACTGAACCATCCTCTGCCATGTCGTAGAATTGTGGCACATAAACCCCCGGAATCTGCGCCAAGTCTAAGAGTAATTCAGTGCGAGTTAATCCGGCGGCTTTGCCTTCTTCAATAACTAAACCAATTTCGGGGAGTAATTCTTCCCCATCCCCTAGCGCCACAACGTCTAAAAAGTCGGCGTAGGGTTCTGGGTTGGATGTCGCGGTTTGTCCGCCAGCAAAAATGAGGGGAATTTCTGTAATGCTGTGATTTGCCCGTTCTTGCCAAGTGAGAGGAATTTGGGCTAAGGAGAGCATTTCTAGGATATTTGTCGCCCCAAGTTCGTAGCTGAGGCTGAATCCCAGGATATCAAAATCCGTGAGCGATCGCCGATTTTCGACTGTAAACAAAGGTGTCTGAGTGTCCCGCAATTTCGCGGCTAAATCCGGCGCAGGTAAGTAAGCGCGATCGCAAAGTTGTCGAGGTTGAGTGTTTAGGATGTTGTAGAGAATAATATGTCCTAAATTAGATGCACCCACTTCATAGACTTCTGGGTAGGTTAATACCCAGCGCACCTTAGCCGTGTCCCAGGGTTTATGAACAGCGCCTAACTCGTTTCCCAGGTAGCGGGCTGGTTTGATGATGTCTTTGGTCAGTAGTTTCTCTGGTGCGATCGTCATGACAACCTTGCCCCTCTGAATCGAGTGCGGTTAACCCTTACAACTCATCCATCTTACAGAAGACTAGCAATAATGCCCAATAGTCACTAGACAATAGTCCTGTAACTGTCTCCCAAAAGAAAAAATGAATTCGCTCAGGGAGTGTACAATTCACCTACTTTATGATATTGTTCTAGTTTCTCGATATCAGGGACATCTGCTTGACAGAGTTAATCAGGGAACACTACTGAGCGTTTGAGCTAGCTAATGCCAAAGGATTAAGCATACGCCATTGTCCGTCTTGGGCTGTCTTCTTGAGCTGCCAAGGTTGCCAAGAACGCATCATAGCTTTCAAAGATTTCCATAGCTTGATCCAGTTGAGTTAGCTCAAAAATCATCCGAACCGAATCCCCCACACTGCAAAGGCTAAAGCGCTGGTTTCGCTGTTGCGCTAAACGCAATGCTGATACCAATACACCCAAGCCAGCACTGTCAAGGGTTTCTACCTGCTGCATATCCACCAGCACCGTCGAATAGCGTTCCGACAAAATAGCTGATTTCAGTTGCCGATCCAATTCAACCGCATTAGAGGCATTAACCTGACCCGTTGGTCTAACGATTGATAATTTGGAGTTTAAAGTTGCGATTGCCATAGCTCACTCCTCAGAGTTGTATAGGTTAAGACATTGGATTAGAGAATCCACCTAAAGATAGCGCGTCAATTCTCCAATCTGCTACAAGTGTTCATTAACAACGGGTTAAGGTTTCCTTCGTCGGGGATTTTCCTTCTTTCGGTTTTTAGTGTTCCGTAAAAAAAGATTAAGTTTTGTCGCCTAATATACTGAATAATGAACACTTAGCCCAAAGTCATATCCCACAATTCCTGCTGCACGAAATGTTGATCCTTAATACCAGTTGCTTTATATCTATAATTAATAGCCTATCTGTGGCATCTTCCTTCAGGTAGAGAATAAAATGAATCATGTTTTAGCATTTATTTTACCTTCTTAACAATTTTTCGTATAATCAAATACGCTAATCGATTACCCAAGAAGGACTGATCTGCTATAAACTGTTATAATTGCTCCTTTTTCAGCGGCTTAAGCAAACTGTTGGCTTAGTTATCGAATCAATTCATTATACGACTTCTTGCCAAATAACAGTGATATAGATCACCAAAAAAAAAGATTAGAATCACGCTCTCGCCTAGCAATTCCTCAGAGAATTGATCTAGTATGGAATTCTGTGTAATAAGAGAGTGAAAACCACCTACGTTATCCGCCATTTAGTCGAAAGAGCGCTTTATATCAGGCAACTAACTCCTGATATAGAGAATGAAATTAACTACGAATTAACTCGCCTAGGATATATTTCCGATGCTGATTACGAAGCCCTTGAATTATTAATGGCTGAGATGGATGCGGGCAGAATCCGCTTAGTTCCTAGTGTTTAGAGCGTTACGTTAATTATCACCAGCTAGACGGGAAATTTTTGTAAGTGCCAAAAGCCAGTTTTAGATTACCCTATAGAGTTGATTTCATGGATGACTCAAACTCCTGAGGATAGGTTTGCCAAACTTCAGCAATGAAATCAGCAAGTTGATGGCGAGTATCAGAATTATCTTTTGGGTGGCAATGTAAGTCTTCCAGTTGTGCTAATAGAGGAATGACCTCCGTATCCCAAACCAGTCGTAAAAACTTTGTGGGCCAAAGTATGTCAGGTCCTTGACGCAAATCATACAATCTGAGAGATTGAGGCAGAACCGAGGTTATATCTTCATTCTCACTTGGGGTTACAGCTAGCATCAAAGGGCGCAACCAGCAAATCTGCCGCCATTCAACGACTTCAATCACTTCAGCGTATAAGTGGCGTGTTGCGTATTCTAAACAAACGATCTGGTGAGTGTGAATAATGCTCATTTTGTCACAATATTTTTCATAAAAACCACCCCTCGGTTGAATCTCAATCTGAGGGGATAACCTTAAGTATTTGCCGTAATCCAATACTAACAAGGATTACAGCATTTTAGAATTATTTTATTATAGGCACGTCCACAACCTTGGGCTAATTCAGCGTTATACTCTGATTAGCTGCACAATAGTCTCGACAATTAATCGCTTGTTCCGAATTGGCAACAGACGGATGAATGGTACATTTGAGACGATAATCGTTGGTAAAAAATTGACAGTGGCTACAAGGGATTTGATGCATACGCTTAGCATTTGCCACACCGTCTTTAATCGCCAACCCGACTGTTACTAGGCTCATGATTACTATTGTCCACGCTAGACAAAAGCACAAGGGTATGAGTAAAGGCTGAATCGCCTGAATGAGGGGGTAGAGAACTTGAAACACAATTCTATCCTATCTGACAAATTAACCAACACTATTATTAAAACTAATCATTCAGATTAGTTTTGGAAATTATAGCAAATTTTGCCAGATTCGATCATCAGTACCGCAACATTGGCAGTTAAATATCTTACCAAGTTGCGGCTTATTGCAGTCGATCAGTAGGGGGGTGAAAGACGCTAAAGGTGTGCCAATTATCTTTAAAACGGAATATCATCTAAATCTTTCTGGGTATCAGGAACCGGGGGAACGTTTGGCACTGTAGTCGGTTCATAAGTCGGCGGCTCAATCGGCGATGAATAATCATAGTCCTGATCTCTGGGTGCAGATACAGGTGTCGGGGTTGGAGGGGCGGGACGCGATCGCATGGGAACCACATTCTCTGATTTCTTGGGTGATGATGGGATTGTTGTCGCCTGCATCGTTGGGGAAACGGTAGCCGTTTGTAGCCCCATGTCCGTATCTGCACCCAGTTTATGAACTCGATAAGTAGTTAATTCAGCCCGTTTTTCTTTAAATCCTTCGGGGCGCTCAATCGTATTCATACTCAGACGCCCTTCCAGGACTACAAGATCACCAACCCCATAGTTTTCCTTGATTTCTTGAGCCAAATTGCCCCAACCGACTACTTTAAGTGTTGAAGGTGGATCATCAGAACGCACACTGGGAAACTGCACCAGCATTTGGGCAATCGGGGTTTGATTATCTGAGGTGTAACGCAGTTCTGGATCTTGAACAATTTGTGCCATCAAGACGCAGCTATTCATCGTTAATATCTCCTGGCGCTTTGGGTAATTGGTCTAGTCACTGATTGACCATGACTGCTAGTTGAGTCGCGCTTATGTTTGGGACAATTGGTCGTTTAAAAAACCATATTCGCCCATTCTATCATCACTCTGATAGGAGCTATTGACTCCTTACCTAGGCAGACTTATGTTGACCAACGAAAAAGGAGTCCGTTGCTATAACTCAACGGCTTCCTTCTTTAATTTAGAACAAAAGTACTATATTGTCAGGAGGGAGTAGACAGAAAGTACGAAACCCGCCCTGACGGTAGAGACGTAGCAGGCTACGTCTCTACACCTCTTAGACAGTCGATTCAGCTTTGGGCAGTTCTAACCCTTGCTCTTGTTCGATGAACTCTTGCACATACGTGCGATATTTTCTCAGATTTTCATCAACCCAATTCCGGTCATCGCTGTTGGCAAAGACATGGACTAGCGGTTCTCCAGCATCGGGCAAAATCAACACCCAACTGTCTGTGTGCCGATCCACTATCTTGACCCCATCGATGAGTTCTAAATCCTCATTGGCGTGGGTTTCGACTAAGTGGCGCATTAATGCGCCTTTCACCGTCCAAGGACAACGCATAGTATAGGTTTTATGGCACACCCGAGGCAATTCGCTCTTGATCTGACCTAAGGATCGCTCTTGAATGGTTAGCATCTCAATTAACTTGGCGATGCAGAACATGGCATCAAATCCGGGATGGAGTTGCGGGAAAATAAAGCCCATTTCCTCAGAACCACCCAACACCACATTAGGATTAGTTTGAGAGGCTTCCATCAACGCCCCTGGATTCGCTTTAGTACGAATCACTCGACCATCATGACGACGAGCGATTTGTTCCACAGCACTGGAGGTATGTACCGGAACTACTACGCTACTGCGCGGATTAGCCGTCAGCATCACGCTAACCATCAGCGCGGTTAGGGTTTCCCCACGTACAGGCATTCCGGATTCATCCACCAAGATCAATTGTTCCCCATTCGCGGACACCTGCACGCCAAAATTGGCTTTTAAGGCTTCCACCACTTGACCGAGTTGGGTGAGCAATCCTTCTCGTTCATCGGCAGATAGGGACATTTGATTTAAGCTGGCATTTAGGACAACCGCATCACAGCCAAATTTCGCCAACAAGACGGGGAGAACTGCCCCAGAAACTGCATAAGCATAGTCAATCACTAATTTCGCGCCACTATTGCGAATCGCTTGCACATTTAAATGCCGCTCAAAGCCGACACTATAGAGATCGAGTAACTGGCTGGGGTAGTTGACATTGCCGATGTCTGGAATCGGGGATCGGCGCAAGTCCTCTTTAAAGTAAGCCCCTTCAATTTTCTTCTCCTTCGCCTTAGAGATATTGATGCCGTGGGAATCAAAAATTTCGAGCAGAATATAGTCGGGGCGATCGGGGTGTACCCGGACGTGAATCCCTCCGGTAACGGCTAGGGTGGGTACAACCAGACGAGCGATGGGGATGGCTGTGGCTTCTAAGTTCTGGACATGAACCCCCACCGACATCAAGCCCGCAATTAGCGATCGCGATACCATGCGGGAGATACTGCGTTGATCGCGAGAGACGGTGATTTGAGACCCCGGTTTCAAGGTTGATCCGTAAGCCGCGCCCAATTTGACCGCAAACTCTGGCGTAATATCGATATTCGCCAAGCCTTGAACGCCACGCTGACCAAAAAGATTCCGTTGCGCTGTACTCCCCCAAATCAGGTTCATGTTTAACCTGGCACCCGATTCAATTTTCTTGCTGGGCCAAACCCGCACACTGGGGCTAATTTGCGCTTCTTCTCCCACAGTTGACAGAGAACCGACAACCGCACCTTCTAAGACATGGGCGCGACGATCTACCCGGGTTCCTCGGGAAATGACACAAGCCCGCAGATGGACTTCATCACCAATAATTGAACCATTCCAGAGAATCGGACGCTTCAGGTCAGCGTAAGCCCCAACGGTGACATTATCCCCAATGACGGTTCCGGCTTCAATATTCACCCCTGGACCAATGCGACAATTACTGCCAATTAGGGCTGGGGTTTCGATTTTAGCCGTAGGATCAATCGAGGTATTTTGTCCCACCCATAGTCCTGATCTCTGTTCTTCGTAGGCAAAGTCAATCTCTACTTTTCTATCTAAGGCATCGTAATGGGATTCGCGGTAAGCATCCAGGTGTCCCACATCACACCAATATCCATCCGCGACAAAGCCATACATAGGTTCCCCTTTGTCTAAAAGTAGGGGAAACAGGTCTTTAGAAAAGTCAGATTCTGTGTTTTCGGGCAGGTAATCTAGGACAGAGGGTTCTAAGATGTAAGTGCCTGTATTTACCGTATCTGAGAAAATCTCACTGGTTGAGGGTTTTTCTAAAAAGCGGCGAATCCGCATTTGTTCATCGGTAATTACCACCCCAAATTCCACAGGATTGGGGACGCGGTAGAGAACAATGGTGGCTTTCGACTTACGACTTTTGTGGAATTCAATGGCGGCTTGCAAATCGAAGTCGGTGATGCTGTCACCACTGATCACAATGAAGGTATCATCGAGTAGTTCGGCAATATTTTTTACGCAACCGGCAGTACCGAGGGGCTGCTCTTCTTCGACCGCATACGTCATTTGCACGCCAAAGTCACTGCCATCTTGGAAATAATCCCGCATCACATCGGGGAGGTAGTAAAGTGTAGCAATGACTTCGGTAATGTTATGGCGTTTGAGTAGGTTGATAATGTGTTCGGCGATCGGTCGATTGAGTACCGGCACCATGGGTTTGGGCAGATCACAGGTTAGTGGTCTCAGACGTGTTCCCGAACCGCCTGCCATCAGCACTGCTCGCATAAGTCCTCCTAAAAATTTTTGGCTTCACGGTGTTGGAACCGTATAGTTTTCTACTTATTGTCTCGTTCAACCGTTCCTGATGAGAAAAGCTGAGCTAGCAAGGTCACGCTACAACTGACACATAGATGGATAAATAGACTGGAACTGAACCTATATGCTACTTTGACTTGTATCCGGGATCAATTCTACTTAGGACTGAAATAGTGCCGCCCAAAAGCGGAAAGCTAGATATCACAGTTGATTCAATGATTTGTATTCCTCCAAAGGGCACCTGAGACGTTTTGGGGGAGTTGGTCTAAAATGAGTGAATTAGCAGGCTCGCTTTGGCTGGGCTGAAGCTGGATAGTCGGTGTAAAACAGTCTTTGATTCGGTTTCTTGGGGGTTAATTTGGATGAAAGTATTAGTTTTGCTTCTGATGTTAGGGATTTATGGCTACGGCGCTTGGAAGTTCTGGACGGGGTTCAATCGGACAAACTTCTCTCGTAGCTTACCTAACCGGATTTATTTGTCTCTGTTGTGGCCCGCTTTGATTGTGGCTAATAAGTCTTATCGGAAAAACTTTAACAGAGCGCTGAAAGGTCGGTAGGTAATGCCTGCGAGTCAAAGGCGTCTGTGGCTGATTGGTGGAACCAGTGAGAGTGTACAGTTAGCCGAGGCGATCGCGTCTCTCAATTTACTTTGTCTGGTTACGGTGACAACAGCCGCCGCCAAGTCACTTTATCCTCAAACACCCAGCTTACAGATACAAGTGGGGCGCTTGAATGGGAAGCAGATTGAGCAGCTTTGTCAACAGCAGCAGATTACAGCCATACTTGATGCATCTCATCCGTATGCAGTAGAAATTTCCCGAATTGCGATCGCGACTGCACAACGTTACCAAATTCCCTACCTGCGTTTTGAACGTCCTCTGGTTAAGGGAAACGAGGGAGATGGGGACAGGTGTAGAGACGCGCCATGGCGCGTCTCTACAGTCAAGGCGGGTTTTGAACAAAGGTTATCATCAACAGCGAAACCCAATTCCCTAAACCCGCCCCTACAGACGCAGAATGAACCCTCTGTAATTACCTTAGACAGCTTTGAAACGTTGGTGACTGGTGATTATTTGAACCAGCAACGGGTACTGTTAACCGTTGGTTATAAAGTTTTATCCTTATTTCAAGACTGGCAAGCGCGATCGACTTTATTTGCTCGGATTCTTCCCGCCGTTACGTCTCTAGAGGCGGCTATCGCAGCCGGATTTAGTCGCGATCGCATTATTGCACTACGCCCCCCTGTACCTTTTGAATTGGAAATGGCACTCTGGCGTCACTGGGATATTTCACGGGTAGTGACTAAGGCGTCTGGGGTAGCTGGGGGAGAGGCGACGAAGCGACAAGTAGCGGCGCAGTTGGGAATTCCATTAATTGTCATTGATCGTCCGGTGGTAACGTATCCACAGCAAACCAGTGATGTCGCTGTAGCGTTGGAGTTTTGCCAGAGATATTTATAGCAACCGCCATAGCTGTTAGGACACATCATTTATGTAGAGACGTTGCATGCAACGTCTCTACAATGGTGCCGAAAGTCCTAATCGATGTGTCTACTGCTATATGAGCCAAACATAGACCTGAATCCTTACAATTGGATATTACTATGTTCAGAAACAGAAATGACCGTGATGTTGACCTCAGTGGTGCCCCCTATCACCCTGTTGCCTTAATCCAATTGTTCAGCCGGGTAAAAATGGATTGAGTCAACTGATTAAACTGTTGCTGGCGATACCACTTTTGAAACGCTTTTTCATAAGCGTCTCCTTGAAGTTGATAAGTATTCCACGTCTTCAAACCCAATCCTGCTCCCCAAAACAAGAGAATATACAATGCCCAGGAAAGCTGACCCGCACTGAGCAGATTAATTACAACCAAAAAGCCATTAACGATAATATATTTGCCCAACCGCTGCTTAAGTTGGCTGCGCCGATACTGTTCAAACTCCTGGCGCTTGTGCTGCTGTTGTTGCTGAAGCCGCCATTCCTGTTCCGCTAGTTGGAGGTTCGCTGGCGAGATTCCCAATTCAGCCGCAATTTCCACAAGCTGCGTCCGGGAAAACTCACCGCCATTGGCTTGACGGACGATCGCGAGATTCAGGATTTGCTGGAGTTCTTCTTGGTGATAAGACTGGATAGTAGTGGATTCAGAAACAGACATGACCTAAATTAAGAGGATGAGTGGGCTGAAGATGAAAACAACAAATAGTGGCACAGTGAGGTTGTCCTTCCTCTATTATTATCAACGACACCTAGACAGACAGCACAGACCTGCTGATGTTCACAACCGAACCCCTAGGGTCGGATTTTACGAAAAATAATAGTGGAACGGAAGTTTTACATTTCGTTACGATAGATTCAGACCCCAAGGAGGACACTATAACAACTATAAAAACGTTTTCTTTGACAGTAGATTTGAGGTAATTCGTATGAACGGTAGTATTCGGGTTGGTAATTTATTGGGGATTCCCTTTTATGTAAATCCCTCCTGGTTTTTAGTTCTAGCTTTGGTCACCTTTGAGTTTGGCGGGTATCTCGGCGGGTTTGCCGGATTGACGGGTATTTTACCCTGGGTGCTGGGATTCGTGGGGGCGCTGTTGCTATTTGCTTCGGTTTTAGCCCATGAATTGGGGCATAGTTTAGTCGCCATTCGCCAGGGCATTGAGGTGAAATCGATTACCCTGTTTCTCTTTGGGGGTCTAGCCAGCTTGGAGAAGGAATCTCAAACGCCAGCCGACGCATTCTGGGTGGCGATCGCGGGTCCTTTAGTTAGTTTAGCCCTTTTTGCCCTATTTACGGGTATCGGCGTGAGCAGCGGCGTCTCTGGTCCCTTGGCAGCCATTCTCAGTTTACTGGCTTCGATCAATTTAGTTTTAGCCCTGTTCAACCTGATTCCTGGCTTACCGTTAGATGGTGGCAATATCCTCAAGTCCGTGGTTTGGAAAATCACCGGGAATCCCTATCGAGGTGTTGTTTTTGCCAGCCGGGTTGGTCAGGTTGTCGGATGGATGGGAATCAGCATCGGTATCCTTTCTGTCTTGGGACTGAGTAATTTTGGTAGTATCTGGACGCTATTAATTGGGGTATTCCTGCTGCAAAATGCGGGTATGTCGGCGCAATCAGCCACCCTGCAAGAAAAACTCCAGGATCTGAAAGCTGAAGATGCGGTAATTCCAGAGAGTCCAATTATCTCGGCTGATCTGTCGCTGCGGGACTTTGCCAACAACTACATTATCGGTAAAAAAGAATGGCGCAAGTTCTTGGTGACTGATGAACAAGGACAATTGATCGGTGCGATCGCGGTTGATGATCTCAAAACTATCCCCACCTCAAACTGGACAACGACTCCAGTCAGTGAACTGATCCAGCCTGTGGATTTGGATGCGATCGTCAAATCTGATCAGTCTCTGTTAGAAGTGATTACGCTGCTGGAACAAGGCAAATTTACTCAATTGCCTGTGGTGCGCGAAAATGGAGTCCTGGTTGGGCTGTTGGAAAAGGCATCAATTGTTAGTCTCCTAGAGAAGCGAACTCAAACCAATCCCGCTTAAACCTATTGGCGTCACTGAAATTAAAGACTTAAGCCTAATCCCTCGAATAAAGTTCGGGGGATTTATAATAGATGGGCATCCTATAAAAGATGTATTAGGAGGTTAAATAGTGATTCAGTGAAGACAAAACTTAAGCGATTAATCTTTTGGGTACGAAAATTTTCAGTTCATTTCGTCGCTTATTTCTGGAAGTTACCCACTTGGTCAGTTGTTGTCGGAGCGACTGTTCTGGTTATCGGCGTGATCCTGATTACGGATGAGAACTCTCAACTCTCTAAAATTCTGAACAATGTTGAAGCTATCAGTATTTTTGCGGCGGTTGTTTTATTTTTAAAAGAAACGCCGAATCGAAAGAAACAATTCTATTACCAAGCTTGGCGCACAATAGACGCTGCCCATGGACGACAAACTAGCTATGCCCGGGTTCAAGCCCTGCAAGATTTGAATGAAGATGGTGTGAGTTTGAGAGGACTCAATATTCCGGGAACAAATTTACAACGTATCAACTTACCGAAAGCGTTTCTCTATGAAGCTAACTTACAAGAAGTCAATTTAATTACCGCTGATCTGAGTAACAGTCACCTGGATAAAGCGAAACTTCATAAAGCGAAACTGAATGCTGCGAAACTCTCTGGTGCTTGCTTGATTGCCACCGATCTGAGTCATGCGGATCTGAGTGAAGTTAACCTGAAAGGTGCGGATCTGATTGATGCTAACCTGAGCAATGCTAATCTTATTGGTGCTAATTTAAAGGGGGCGGACTTGAGTCGGGCGGATTTAAGTCATGCTAACTTGAGTAGAACGGATCTGAGTCAAGCCGATTTGATGGATACTATCCTAAGTGACGCTGATCTGAGTGGGGCTAATCTGAGTTATGCTGACTTCAATAATGCGGATTTAAGTAATGCTGATTTGAGTGGGGCTAATCTGAGAAATACTGATTTTACCGATGCTAATTTAAGTGGTGCTAACTTAAGCGGGGCAGATTTGAGGGGGGCAGATTTGAGTGATGCTAATCTGAGTGATGTTAATCTGAGTGACGCTAATCTGAGTCAAGTTGATATCAGCCATGCTTATCTTGATGGCGTCAATCTCCAGCCCACTAAATTTTAAAAAAACGAAAATATAGCAATAGACACATCGATTAGGACGTTCGGCACCATTGTAGAGACGCGCCATGGCGCGTCTGGAACATAAATGATGTGTCCTAACAGCCATGGCGGTTGCTATATTTTGTATCATCGAGAGGCTAAAAGAAGGATTTAAACAGGGTGCATTTAAAGGAAATTTTAGCGGGGTGCTGGAAAGGGCAGTGTAGGAGTTTATTTAGTCATCATAAACTCGACCTTTATCACTACTGTTATTCAGGACTTTCACAGCCTGTGGCGTTTTGCCAATTCACCTGAGGTGTGACTGTGGGCGATTCCGCCACCAAAATTATCTGCCCATTTGCCAGTTTCACCCACCCTTGCGCTTCAATAATTTGCCGAGGTTGACTTGAATTGGGCGTGACAGATTCTGGTTGCGTTTGAGTTGGAGTCTCTTCATCTAAACTTACCCAATTACTGACCATTACGTCACTCTCCAGAACATCTAGGGGACTCGGTGGGATACCGCCGCGACCTGTGAAAATAAAGCTACTGGCTAATGCTGCACCTCCCGCATTACAGGAACGGTCAATCAGGCGTTCTGCATCAACAAAGTTATTTTCTAATTCGGTTAATCCCCGGTTCGGGTCAATATCGGGTCGATTTTCCACAAACACACCATCTAGTCCAAATTCAGAACTAACGGTAATGTCGTTTAAGGGAGTACGTTGGGGTCGAAATGCAATATCAAATAGTCCTTGAGTAGTAACGCTAACTTGCCCTCCGTTTCCTTGCACTGCATTGGCAATAATATCGCTCCCTTCTGTACCCGTTGGGGGTAAGGCGATAATGAATGTGGAGTCAATTGTCACGTTACCGCCGTTGGCGTCAGCGAGGGCGCTAGCAGAAATTAGGCTTTCGTTTTCTAGGAATAGCAGGTTTAAATCGTCCAGAGTAATATTGGCACCGCCTTGTGCGCCACTGATTCCGGTTTCAGCAAAGATTGTGCCTTGATTGAGGACGATGGAATCCGCCGCAATGGTTAGATTTCCGGCTTGTCCTTGGGGACTGCTGACGGTAACTTGCGCTCCCTCGTTTACCTGAAGTTCCTGAGTTGTAACAGTTAAGTCTCCAGCCGTACCGCCATTGGTGGCTTCCACAGACAAACCGCCTGCTCCTGTCAGTTGTACAGAGTCAGCCGCATTAACCGTCAATTTTCCAGCTGTACCTGTTTCAGTAGAAGCAGAAATAAAGCTGTTATTGACTTGCAAGGTGTCTAAACCTTGTAAGGTGATTCCTCCACCTTGACTGGATACGGTAGCCGCAGAGACCTGGGAGTTATCCTGAAGAGTTAACTGTGGTGTGGTAATCCTCATATCCCCAGCCTTACCAACACTCATTGAATTAGTCAACAAACGCGCCTGATTGTTCAGAGACACAGATTCAGAAGCATTGATAACTAAGCCACCTGCCGCTCCTGTGCCAAATGTAGAAGCGGCAACCGCGCCCCGATTCCGGATGATTAACTTTCCTGTATCGATTTGCAATAAATCTCCAGCATCTCCTGTGGAACCTGAAGCAGCGATTGTAGATAAGGCACTGTTGTTTCCTCTCAGACCTGTGCCAGTTACTTCCACAAACTCTGAGGCGTCTACAATCAGATTACCCCCCTTGCCCGCACCAAAAGTTCCTGTTGTTGACTGTCCTCCATCCCGGATGAGCAGTCGTCCTGTGTTAATCCTGAGGTCTCCAGAATCGCTGTTACCTAAAGAACCAGCACTCAGGTTACTGGGAATGCTACCATCGGTTGTAGTCCCCACGACTTCCACGAAGTCTAAGGTTTCTATGGTTAAGTCGCCACCTTTGCCGAGGCTAGACGTTAGAGTAGAGACTTGACCTCCATCTTGAATGATTAACTGGCTGGTATCAAGGTTTAAGTTTCCGGCATTTCCTGTCGCCTCTTCATTAGTTTGAGTCCACAAAAAGCTGGGTTGTCCATTGGCAGCTTCCCCAATGACCTGTACTAACTCAGAAGCATTTATGCTCAATTTTCCTCCATTACCACTGCCAAACGTAGAAGCTAATACTCCTGCCCCATCTCGAATGATTAACTGGCTTGTCTCAAGGTTTAAGTTTCCGGCATTTCCTGTCGCCTCTTCCCTAGTTCCAGTCGCCAAAACGCTGGGTCGTCCATTGGCTGCTTCCCCGATGACCTGTATCAACTCAGAAGCATTTATGCTCAATGTCCCTCCATCACCCCGACCCAAGGTAGAAGTTAATACTTGAGCCCCATCTCGGACAATCAATCGCTCTGTGTTAATCGTTAAGTCTCCCGCGTCTCCTCCCATGGCTAACTCAGTGTTAGTGACCAAGCCACTGCTACCCATCAAATCTACTGATTCGGAGGCAGTCACCGTTAAGGTTCCTCCATCACCACGACCAAGGGTACCAGCTGATACTTGAGACCCATCTCGGACAACTAATTGCTCTGTGTTAATCGTTAAATCCCCGGCGTTGCCCTCCGACTCTAACGTTGCTTGAGTGGATATGCCACTGGGAGCGCGATTATTGGGTGCGATACCAATGACTTCTACTAACTCGGAAGCCGTGACAACTATATCTCCTCCATCACCTTTACCTGCCGTCAACGTTGATACAGCTGCTCCTTCTCTAACCGTCAACCGACCCGTTGAAATGTTCACGTTGCCACCCGTTCCAGTTCCTGAAGCACTGGCAGACAAATTACTAAACGTTTGACCATCGGGTGAAATGCCGCTCAGTTCGATAAACTCAGAGGCAGTTACGGTTAAATTGCCGCCGTTCCCTGCCCCAAAGCTAGAAGCTGATACTTTAGCTCCATCCCGAATACTGAGTTGTCGAGTGGAGATTGTTAAATCTCCTGCATTTGCACGACTATAAGTTTCCGTAGATAGAGAACTAACAGCTTGACCATCGGGTGACATACCATTCACTTCCACAGATTCTCTGGCAGTGACATTCAGATTTCCAGCCTGTCCTTCACCCAAAGTTAATGTCGAAACTACTGCGCCGTCTTGAATTATTAACTTCTCTGTATCAATGGTTAAATCTCCAGCATCCCCACTACTTCCAGCTAAAGCACCCAAGCCAGCAAACAATCCTCTCGCTTCAACTAAATCGGCAGTAACGCTGAGATTTCCTCCCTCTCCAGCACTAAAAGTCGTTGTTGATAAATTTCCATCCTGAACCAGCAACCGTCCTGTCTCAAGCGTCAAGTTTCCAGCATTTCCACCTAACTCTTCAGTTTGAGTAATCAAGCTGCTGTAACGTATTCCATTAGCTGTGGTTACCGTGCCAATTACTTCTACTGAATCAGAAGCAGCAACAGTCAAGTTGCCACCCTTCCCTATACCTGCCACACTAGTTGATACCCGTGCTCCGTCCCTAACCGTTAACCGTCCTGTAGTAATCGACAAGTTTCCCGAATTTCCGGTAGTGCCTGATTCGGTTTGAGTCAGTAAGTTACTAAATAGCCCATTAGCTAAAGCGCCGATTAGTTCTATAGACTCCGACGCTGTTACTGTGATGTTGCCAGCGTTGCCTTGTCCTGCCGGGAATGAATTAAAAGCTCGATTAACTAGGGCTTGCACTCCAGCACCATCTGTGATGGAAAGCGAGTTAGCTTGAATGTTGATATCGCCACCGTTGCCAACTCCTCCCACTTCAACATTACTAGCGACTTTACTAGGAAATCCGGCATTCACTCCAGCTACAGTGAGATTATTCGATACATTAATATCTATGTTTCCCGCATCTCCAAGTCCCCAAGTGCTGGCAGTTAACTGAGCCCCATTGGTGACAGAAAACGAACCCGCTTCAATATCAATGTCTCCGCCTCTGCCTGTAGCTCTAACACCTAAACTGCTAGTAACTGTACTTGGCACAAAATTGACACCATCAAGGGTAAAAGCATCTCGAACATTAATATTTATATTGCCAGCATTGCCTTGTCCGGCAGGGACGGTACCAGCAGCTTTACTAACAAATGTTTGTACTCCAGCACCATCTGTGACGGAAAGCGAGTTAGCTTGAATGTTGATATCGCCACCGTTGCCAACTCCTCCCACTCCAACCTTGCTGGTGACTCGACTAGGCAATCCGGCATTCACGCCAGCTACAGTGAAGTTATTCGATACATCAATATCTATGTTTCCTGCATCTCCAAGTCCAAAGGTGTTAGCGCTTAATTGAGCGCCATTGGTAATAGAAAACGAACCCGCTTCAATATCAATATTTCCGGCTCTGCCTGTAGCTCCAAAATCTAAATCGCTAGTAACTGTACTTGGCGCAACATTGACACCATCAAGGGTAAAAGCATCTCGAACATTAATATTGATGTTGCCAGCATTTCCTTGTCCGGCAGGGGCGTTACCAGCAGCTTCACGAACGAGGGTTTGTACTTGAGCGCCATCTGTGATGGAAAGCGAGTTAGTTTGAATGTTGATATCGCCACCGTTGCCAACTCCTCCCACTCCAACATTACTGGTAAATCGACTAGTAAATCCGGCATTTACTCCAGCTACAGTGAGATGATTCGATACATTAATATCTATGTTTCCTGCATCTCCAAGTCCAAAGGTGCTAGCAGTTAACTGAGCACCATTGGTGACAGAAAACGAACCCGCTTCAATATCAATATTTCCGCCTTTGCCTGTAGCTCTAAAATCCAAACCGCTAATAACTGAACTTGGCACAAAATTGACACCATCAAGGGTAAAAGCATCTCGAACATTAATATTGATGTTGCCAGCATTTCCTTGTCCGGCAGGGACAGTACCAGCAGCTTGACGAACGAGGGTTTGTACTTGAGCGCCATCAAGAATAGACAGTGACCCAGCTACAACATTTATATTCCCCCCATTAGCATTTGCTCCGGATTCAACATTGCTCTGAATTCCGGTAAAGAATCCTCCTCCAACCATAGTTATGGCATCTGAGACATTAATATCTATGTTTCCCGCATCTCCAAGCCCCAAAGTGCTGGCAGTTAACTGAGCACCATTGGTGATAGATAACGAACCTGCTTCAATATCAATATTTCCGCCTCTGCCTGTAGCTCTAAAATCTAAATTGCTAGTAACTCTACTTGGCCAAATATTGATACCATCAAGGGTAAAAACATCCCGAACATTAATATTGATGTTGCCAGCATTGCCTTGTCCGGCAAGAACGTTACCAGCAGCTTGACGAACGAGGGTTTGTACTTGAGCGCCATCAAGAATAGACAGTGACCCAGCTACAATATTTATATTCCCCCCATTAGCATTTGCGCCGGATTCGACATTGCTCTGAATTCCGGTAGGGAATCCTCCTCCAACCATAGTTATTGCATCTGAGACATTAATCGTCACATTTCCGGCATCGGCTCTTCCAAAAGTGCTGGTATTGAGTTGAGCTCCATTAGTTAAGGAAAGCGACCGAGCTGTAAGGTTAATATTTCCTCCCTTCAATCCAGGTATTGTCCCAAAGTTGTTACTGACAATACCACTGCTATCAAAAGAGACATTTCCTTGACTTTGAAGGAAGACATCACCTGCCAATAAACCAGAATTATCGATACTCGAGTTAGGCATGAAAATGATGTCATTTTGGGCTATAAAGTTAACATCACCACCCTGACCCAGAGCATTAGCGAATCCAAAAGAAGAGGCAGAAACTAGACCATTGAGTATAATCGTGTTGCGAGCATCAACAAATATATCGCCACCGCCCTCAACACTACTATTTCCGATTGCCACACCCGTCAATACCCCTCCCTGTGTAGCTACAATTTGAATATCACCATTAAGTGAGGAATTGGGCTGGTATTGATTACTTAATAGAACCGTTCCTGACAGAGGTATAATCAGTCCGTTGGTAGGATCAGATGCAGGGTAAGCAAACAATATTGTGCCAACTCTAATATCTGCACTTGTTGGCTCACCTGTATTGAGAAATGGAGTTCCAAACGCTGTAGTTCCGGCTCGAATATCAAGAGTTGGCTGAATACGTCCATCAATACCTACTGTAGTCCCATCAGATAAGATAACCTCCTCAGCAATACCGTTCATAGGATCTGCACCTTGAATCCAGACATAGCGAGGAATGGTGACACTACCTCCAGCAAGGATGTGTAGAGATGCGCCTTCGTAAAAATTAAACGCTACATCTCCATTGGCGCGAATAATTGGATCATTGGGACTAGATAACCCTCCCAAACTTCCATCTAACTGCTCAATCGCAAAACTCCCCCCACTCCAATAGTGAGCATCACCTCCTACAGTGTTGGCACTTCGCAACACCATATTCCCACCGGAAAACAAGCCACTATCGGGATGATTCAAGGCAAAAATATCTACCGTTTGATTTCCTTGAACCAGCAACTGTTCTCCAGCCGTGGCAATAAATGGATGTGCTACAGTATCCCGTATTGTTACCGTATCTTTCGCCGTAAGCGTCAGATTTGCCCCAGCCTCTAATTGACCTTGTAAATCCAGATTATCTGCCCCTAGGGTCAAATCTTGCCCCACTTCTAACGTTCCAGCATTGGCAATTCGTCCGTTTGAATTTGACCCATACTGCAATCCCGGCGTTAGATTAATCGTTAATAACGGTGGTGCTTCAGGATTCGTGGCGCTAAACTCCACCCCATTTTCAAACACCACAGAATTCGCCGTAGACGCCACAAACGAACCCGCGATATCTAACCGCGCATTTTCTCCAAAAATAATCCCATTGGGATTCAACAAAAATAAACTCGCACCCCCATCTACCCCCAACGTTCCCAAAATATTCGAGACATCACTCCCCGTCACCCGACTGAAAATCGTTTCAATTCCCACCGGATTCGCGAAATAAACCCGCAATCCCTCGCCAACATTAAACTCTGAGAAACTGTGAAACAACGCCGCGCCGCGTGTCGCCCCGCCTTCAATTAAATCCGCCGGAAGTCCCTGAATATCCACATTGGGCGTAACCACGGAATTTTCAGTTCCCAGGCTAGTATCCGGTGTAATCTGAGCGACAGCAGCCGTATCCCAGAATGCAAAAACGCCGCTAATTCCAACAATTCCGGCGAATGTCCACCACCAATGTTTCCAGCTTTGATTCATCACCAATTTGAACCCAAACCATACTTTTCTAGTATATATCTCTCAGCAGTGGGAACTTATGCACGTTGGGGAAAATTTCATCCAGGTTATGAATAAACGTTACAACTCTGAAAAAAGTGCATAAGGGTCAATCTCTCAGAGACAGATGACAGTGAACCGTTGAATCGTGACTCCTTCATTCTCCTGTAACCATGACTTTCACCTTGTCTAACTTCAAGTCTATAACTCTTCTCTCTGCAGTAAGTTTACTCACTCCCGTAATTATCACCGAACCTGCTCAAGCCGCTAGTTTCAACACCAACTTAATTCAGACACAAGTCCAGCCCCTCTATACGACAACGGGCAATCCCGATGATTATCTTGTATCTCCCGGAACTGGCTATGATGGCGTCGCTCAACTTTCTCTAGGTGGTGTTTGGGGAAGTTCTTGTACAGGTGGGCTATTAGGAACGGGCGCTCATATTCTCACGGCGGCTCATTGTCTCACTGATGATTTTGGGAATTTAGATGTTTGGGATGGCACAGCCACGTTTGAGTTATCAACAGGTGATATCAATCTCTCCGTTGCTGATATCTTTGTTCATGATGACTGGACGGGAGATATTTATAATGGCTATGATATTGCCATTTTAGAGCTAACCGATATTGCCCCAGATACAGTCGATCGCTATGATATTTATCGAAATAACAACGAAGTGGGTAAAATTGGCAAAAAAGTAGGTTATGGTGGGTCTGGAAATGGTAACGTTGGTGATGTATTTTGGGATGGGTTAAAGCGTTCCGGTCAGAATCGTTATGACGCTTCCGGAGATTTGTTTAATCAACTATTATCCGATAACTTCAGTGACTCCTTATTAGCTTACGACTTTGATAACGGACTGGCAGCGAATGATGCATTTGGCTATTGGTTTGGCGATGATTATGCTGACTTAGGGTTAGGGCTAAATGAAGTAAGTGCAGCATCAGGGGATTCCGGAAGTCCCACATTCATCGATGGCGCGATCGCAGGAGTGACTTCCTTTATGTTACGAGTTTATTACCTTGATGGTATTTCCTCTGATATTGACGATGCCCTCAATTCTTCCTTCGGCGAGTTTTCCTTTGATACCCGTGCGTCATCTTACACGAATTGGATCGACGATATTCTAACCCGTTGGCAGCCTCCAACGCCTCCTGTTGTAGACAATCCAGTACCTACGCCTCCTGTTGTAAACGATCCAGGGGATGACATTGATGAAAACTTACCGAGTGATGATGATATTGCCGATGATCCAATCGACAATACTCCAGATGACGAGATTCCTGATAACCCAGATGATAGTATTGGTGACGATAGTCCAAGTGATCCAGTGTCCGTACCCGAACCTAGAAGTTTAGCTGGACTGATGGCATTCGCGACAGGATTATGGCTAACCAAAAAGAAAAAGGTGAGCCGTTGATTAGTCCGTTAAGAAACCTGGGTAGAGACGTTGCATGCAACGTCTGGGCGGGTTTAGTTACATCTGGGTACAACCGAAAAGATAGTAGTGAAACCCGCCCCTACAGAGATACCATATACTGTGAAAACTCAGAATAAGCTGTCATGCATTTAAATTGGGTATTAGTAGCGAGCAAGATGCAAAGCCTACGGCATGGCTTCGCTTAACGCACTACGGCAAGGATTGCGCCATTATTGATATTAAGGTTTAAATGCCGAACAGCTTATAAGGCATAAGATAGGCTAAGATTGAACGGTTTCTAGGGGACGCGATCGCAAAATCTGACTGTTTGGCATAAGCTGTAGAGTATCGACACGAATAGGTGACTGGCTTGGCTTCAGGGGAATCATCTCCTGATGGCAAACTGTGCAAAACCAATAAATACCTTGCCGTCTTACGTGGCGTAAGAGGGGATGACCACAACAAAGACAAGTTTTGACTCCCATAATTGCCTATCTCCTGATTTCATAATAGAAGTTGGGTAGGCAGCGGCGCTAGTAAAAGTCTCTAAAGGGTGATCCTTCATCTATCCCAAGACAGAAAACGGGGAGAACAGTAATTCAGTAATGCTCTAGGGCAGAAGGGGTAGAAGAAGGCGTAGAAGGAAAAAAGACCCCAGCCAAAAAGGGGGTTAGATCCTTTTTCGTCAGGAGAGTTTATAGCAAGGCGTTTAGGCGAGCGATCGCACCTGAAGTGGAAAAGACTGCATCAACGACTTCGCGCCAAGGCATAACAGATTTTTACACAGACGTTCCGGATCGCGGTCTGGTGCGGTTAAGCTGACGGATAGAGCGAAAGCAAACCCCAACGTCTGATACCTTGGCATCGCCAATTTTAGAGACTAGAGTAGCAGGGGGAACGATATTAAATCGTGTCATCAGTAACAACCAGTCTATGAATAACCAAGTTTTTGAACCCAATAGCGATCAACCCATCCAGTCGAATGTCTGCCTCCCGGAAATTAAAGTAGAAGACGATCGCACCGGGATGACGGTGGAGACGCTAAAACGTGCCTTTGCCGATAACTTGTACTATATCCAGGGCAAGAACGAGTTCTTAGCCACCCCCTACGATTACTACATGGCTCTGGCTTATACGGTACGCGATCGCTTGCTGCATCGGTGGATTAATACCGCGACAACCTACCTGCAAAAAGAGGTCAAGACTGTTTATTATCTCTCGGCAGAGTTTTTAATGGGTCGTCAGTTAAGCAATAACTTGCTCAACTTGAATATGTACGACCGAGTTTGTCAAGCCCTAGAAGAATCCGGATTAAAGCTGGATGACTTAATTGCACTCGAACCTGAACCCGGACTGGGAAATGGCGGGTTAGGACGTTTAGCTGCCTGTTTTTTGGATTCCCTCGCCACCTTAGAAATTCCCGCCGTTGGCTATGGAATTCGCTATGAATTTGGCATCTTCGATCAGCGTATTGAAGAAGGCGCTCAAGTCGAACATCCGGATAAATGGCTGCGTTTCGGCAACCCCTGGGAAATCCGCCGTCCCGAGTTAACCGTTACGGTCAAGTTGGGCGGACATACCGAAGGGTATCATGATGAGAAGGGTCAGTATCGAGTG
The DNA here is from genome assembly GCF_000155555.1 of Coleofasciculus chthonoplastes PCC 7420. Taxonomy (GTDB): domain Bacteria; phylum Cyanobacteriota; class Cyanobacteriia; order Cyanobacteriales; family Coleofasciculaceae; genus Coleofasciculus; species Coleofasciculus chthonoplastes_A. The sequence goes on along the minus strand of NZ_DS989843.1, from coordinate 384,906 downwards.
CGTTGGATTCCCGATCGCAAAGTCTTAGGAACCCCCTACGATACACCCGTACCGGGATACCATAACAACACCGTCAATAGTCTACGTCTGTGGCGAGCCGGAGCCTCCGAAGAGTTCAACTTCCAAGTATTTGACAGTGGAGACTATTCGGGCGCGGTGACAGACAAAATTTTCTCTGAAAATATTTCCAAAGTCCTGTATCCTAACGATAATACCTCTCAAGGTCAACAACTACGCCTAGAACAGCAGTATTTCTTCGTCAGCTGTTCACTCCAAGACATCATCAACACCTACCGCCGCACACACCGGAACTTTGACCAGTTCCACGAAAAAGTCGCTATCCAACTCAATGACACCCATCCCTCAATTGGGATTGCTGAATTAATGCGGCTGTTGATCGATAAATATAAATTGGGATGGAACCGAGCCTGGTACATCACCAAGCACACCTTCGGCTATACCAACCATACCCTGCTATCCGAAGCCCTAGAGCGTTGGCACGTCCGCTTATTCGAGCGTTTACTACCGCGACATCTGGAAATTATCTACGAAATTAACCACCGCTTCCTGGAACAGGTCAAAGTGAAATATCCTGGAGATGGGGAGCGGTTGCAACGCATGTCCCTGATTGAGGAAGGTGGGGAAAAATTCGTCCGCATGGCACACCTCGCTTGTGTCGGTAGCCATAGCATTAACGGTGTAGCCGCACTCCATACAGAATTACTCAAGGAACGAGTGCTACACGACTTCTATGAAATGTTCCCAGAACGATTCAATAACAAAACCAATGGCATTACCCCGCGTCGCTGGCTATTGCTGAGTAATCCCCAACTTTCCAACTTGATTACGGAAAAAATTGGTGATAGTTGGGTGACTCACCTGCAAGACTTGCAAAAACTGGAAGCCTTTGCCGATGATCCAGAATTTCGCCAACGGTTTGCCACGATTAAGCAGCAGCATAAGCAAGAGTTGGTGGACTATATTCTACTGTTTAATGACGTAGAAGTCGATCCCAATTCCTTGTTTGATGTCCAGGTGAAGCGATTACATGAATACAAGCGTCAGTTACTCGATGTTTTGTATATCATTACCCTCTATAACCGGATCAAGCGCAATCCAGGCATCGAAATTCTGCCCCGAACCTTCATTTTTGCAGGCAAGGCAGCTCCGGGCTATTATATGGCGAAGTTGGTGATCCGGTTGATTAATGCAGTCGCTAAAGTGGTCAACAACGACCCCGATGTGGCTGGTCGGATTAAAGTGGTGTTTATGGAAGGATTTTCTGTCTCCTTGGGTCAGAAGATTTACCCGGCGGCTAATCTTTCCGAGCAAATTTCCATGGCAGGTAAGGAAGCTTCCGGCACAGGCAATATGAAGTTTGCCTTGAATGGAGCGCTAACGATTGGCACTCTGGATGGAGCAAATATTGAGATTCGGGAAGCTGTGGGGGCTGATAACTTCTTCTTGTTTGGTTTAACCGCACAAGAGGTTTATGACTTGAAATCCCGGGGCTACAATCCTATGGATTACTACCATAGTAATGCTCAATTAAAAGAAGTGATTGATCGCATTGCTTCGGGTGAATTCTGTCCTGAACATCCGGACTTGTTTAAGCCAATTGTGGATTCACTCCTCTACAAAGATGAGTACCTGTTGTTTGCCGACTATCAATCGTACATCGATTGCCAAGATCGCGTCAGTCATGCCTATCGCGACCAAGAGAATTGGATTCGCATGTCCATTTTGAATACAGCTCGCACTGGGAAGTTTTCCTCAGACCGCACAATCCGAGAGTATTGTCAAGATATCTGGCAGGTTGAACCGATCACGATTGACATTGAGGAATATGTGCAAGAAGAAGCCGGGTTGAAGGTGACGAAGCCACCCCTTCATATTTAATTGAAGGCAAGGTGTAATTCATTGAGGTGCATCACATTAATGATCAACGTAGGGGTTTGGTCTCCAAACCCCTCTCAGGGAGAGTATCAAAGAATATCCTTACGCTTCTGTAACCAAAGCGCGATCGCGAGATAAACAACGGTATGTACACAAAGGATACCCCAGTTAAGTCTCAGGTTGTCCCAGGTTGGATCATAGACAGGTGTGGGTTCAAAGGGAAGGGGAGGCGGTTCAATTCCAGGTAGAGGTGTTTGTTCCGGTATCATGGCATTTACATCCACTAAAGCACCATAGGCACCCACTGACCAACGACTGATGGTTAACCAGGAGAGTTTACGGGCAAAACCAGTCAGTTCAAAGAGAACGCCAGAAAAGATAATTTGGGGTAGAAAGAGTAAGGATAAGCTATTATTTGCCTCGGTTTCATTGGTAACGAAGGCGGACACCAAGAGTCCTAAACTCAAGGTAGCCATTAGCGTTAAAAATGTAGTTAAGGATAAACCAATTGACCAGGGGATTATTTCCGGATTAGGCGATTGAAACCCCACTAAGATAACCATGACAATCAAAAGAGTTTGCAGAATCGCTAAACCCGAACGGATCAGAAATTTTGACCCCAGATAGGGAAAAATGCCTAAATTAACTAATCGTTCTCTAGCATAAATACTGGATTCTTTGACAATTTCTTGGACTGAACTTAAGAGTCCGACTAAAATGGCTGCACAGGTAAAGATAAATAGGACTCGTAAGGCGAGAGGCGCTTGGGTTATCTCTAGGGTGTCAAGTTCAGCTAAAGGGGTTTTACCCTGTAACGTCAGGACAATTAAGCCAATACCAATCGGGGCGGTGAGTAAGGAGAGGGCGAGACTGAGGCGATCGCGAAGAATTAGTTTTAGGTAGCGTTGACTCAGTAGCCAGAGTTGGTTTAGGGGAGAACTCCCGCTTCCTGAACTGGGTGGGGGTTGGGATGGCGTGACTTTTCCTGGACTTAGGGAGGCTTGAATGTAGCTTTGATAGGCGGCGGAATGATGCAAAAATTTCTCTGTCCAATGCTTGACAGTTTGCTCATTTTCTGATTTAGTTTTGCCGTGGTCGAGTTTGATGTAGATATCGGCAAAGTATTTTAAGTCACCAGAGGGCATTTCAAAGAAGTCCATCGCCTCTTGCGGGGGACCAAAGTAGCACAGATGTCCACCGCGACCCAGAAACGCGATGCGATCGCAGACTTCAATATTGGCGGTTGCATGGGTGACGAGGAGGATGGTGCGCCCCTGATGGGCGAGTTCCCGTAAGAGTTGCATCATCTCTTTGTCCAATCCGGGGTCAAGTCCAGATGTGGGTTCATCCAGGAAAAAGAGTTTCGGATCAGCCAAGAGTTCCACGGCGATACTCACCCGTTTGCGTTGTCCCCCACTCAAATCCCGGACAAAACTGTTGCGGACAAACTCTAGCTTAACTTGGTCAAGAGTGCGATTCACGATCGCGTTGACATGGGTATCCGGGGGTAATCGTAACCGACAGGAGTAGGTGAGGACTTCAGCGACGGTTAAATCCGGATGAACGATATCATCTTGGGGGACATAGCCAATTTGAGACCGATAGAGGTTAAAATTCTGTCGCAGATTATCGCCATTGAGAAAGACGCCACCTTCCTGGGTGGGTTCAATGCCTAAGAGGGTTTTTAATAGGGTGGATTTCCCCGTACCACTTCCGCCGACCAAGGCGACAAATTGTCCAGGTTCAATGGGGAGAGAGACGTGACTGAGGATGGTTTTGGTTTGCCCCTGTTTATCTTTAACCTGACGGACTAAGCGATGGGCGTCGAGGCGGATATAATTGCCTCGATCCACTAATTCCAGGGTGTCTTGGCGTAGTAGTAGGCTAAAGGGTCCGATGCGGATGGTATCGCCATCCTGGAGGGGAACGCTAGTATTGATCAGTTTTTCGTTCAGGAAGGTGCCATTGGTGCTACGGTCTTCTAAGACATAGCCACCTTGGGGGGATGGAGTGATAACGGCGTGTAGACGAGAAACCGTGGGGGCGTCGAGTTGGATGGCGGCGTAGCGTCCAGGAGTCGGTTCGCGTCCCAATTCTACGGGCCACTCGCGTAATCCTTGAAGAGATAGGCGCTGTTTACTGGGTTGGACGGTGAGTTGGCTGCGATTGGGATTGGTATAGGTGAGGAGGATATAGTTGCGGGGATCTTGACCAATTTCCAGTTGTACACCGCTTTGGAGGAGATAGCCTTGGCTGGTATTGATTCGGGTTTTGTTGATAAAAATACCATTGGTACTGGGACGTTGACCATCGCCATCGAAAATACGATAGTCTTCACCCTCTTTGCGTAAGATGGCGTGGCGGTTAGAGATAACGCCCCAACTTGGAGGGATGGGGAGGTTAGAGAAAGTGCGATCGCGTCCTAGGGTATGGGTGTCTTGGTTCAGGTAAAAGCGCTGGATTTGACCTTGATTGTTGAGTTCAAGGTAGGGGTGAGTGCCGACAACAGTGGTGTGACCAGATGTTTTGGTCATGTTGATAGCCTGAAACACTCTAATACTGTAAGCTAAATGTAACAGAATGGGGAAGAATTGTTTTGTGTTAAAAATACTCGCGATTTAAGGGGTGATCCATCCTGGAATCATTACTATCGATTCGTTCACCACTGGCGTAGCACACCCAAGGTCAAATATTATCCCTGTAAAATCGCACCGACGTACATCCGGAAAAGCCGTAGTACCATAATTAGAGTGATTTGTCATCTGGACTTTATGCCAAAAAAGGATAAATTTCATCAGGTTGTGGAAATTGCCTTGCGAAAGGATGGTTGGGAGATTACAGATGACCCACTTTTCATCACTGTGGGTGGAGTCGATATGTTAATCGATCTGGGGGCAGAACGCCTGCTTGCTGCAGAAAAGCAGGGCGAGAAAATTGCCGTTGAGATTAAGAGTTTTTTGAATACTTCAGCCATAACAGATTTTCATTTAGCCGTTGGACAATTTATCAACTACCGTACAGCCCTGAAAATAAAAGATCCCCAGCGCCAGCTATTCATGGCAATTCCTTTAACAACCTATAATGATTTCTTTCAGCGTGAGTTTGCAACTATTATTATAGAAGATTATCAGTTGGCATTGTTGGTGTATGACATTGAAGACGAGGTAATTGCTTTATGGAAAAAGTAGAAATGTATCGAAATTGCATCAAAAAGATACTGACAGATTATGCTGCATACAAGCCTTCATACGGAGAGATAGAGGTGCAAGTTGTCTGTGATACAGAAAACAATCATTATCAACTGGTTCGGGTCGGATGGGATAACAAACAGCGCGTGTATGGTTGTTTTATACATCTCGATATTAAGGATAACAAGATTTGGATTCAGCAAAATGTAACAGAAATTGATATCGGACAAGAATTAGTTGATTTAGGTGTATTGAAAGAGGATATTGTCGTTGGGTTTCATCCTCCTTATATGCGTCAGTTTACGGAATTTGCTGTGAGTTGAAATGTTCAGCTTTTAAGTTATATCTGTTTAAGTATATTGTGGCAATTTTCAAAAATGAAATCCTTACTATACGTGGGTCTCAGGCTTTTAACTGGTCACATCAATGTGCGATCGCGCTTTCAACACCTCCATTAATTCCCTAGGGACATCGCAGCTACCCTAGTGATAGGCTAGTCATGGCAGACAGGCGTTTGCAGTAAAGAGGTGATTTCATGCCAGAAATCAGTCGTTTTTTCGGAATCATCGTTACCATGTATTATAACGATCACCTCCCCCCACATTTTCATGTCCGCTATAACCAACAAAAAGCCCTTGTTAGTATTAATACGCTGGAAATTATAGCCGGAAAGCTAACCTCAAGAGTAACTAAACTTGTGACTGAATGGGCAAGTCTACATCAAACCGAACTGATGGAGAACTGGGAACTAGCCCAAACTAATCAACCGTTAAACAAAATCATTCCTTTATAGTAAGCCATGCTAAAAGATATTGTCGATGTTCAACCTTTAGCAGGATATCAACTCCATCTACGATTCGATGATGGCGTTGAGGGCATAGTTGATATTAGTCAAATAATAGAATTTACAGGTATATTTACTCCCTTAAAAAATCCAGACTATTTTGCTAAAGTCCGAGTCAATCCTGATTTAGGCACGATCCAATGGGAGAATGAAGCCGATCTCGATCCCGTTGTCCTGTACGCAAGGATTACAGGTCAAGAAACCCGTCATTTCTTCAATACAACAGCCAACGCTGTCAAGGTTCAGGGAGTAGTGATGCAAATTCAGCCTCCAAACGCGACCGAATTAAGAGGACAAATTACACTTTTTGGATCTGTCAACAATCAAATCTGTAAAATTCAGACCGAATTAATCGGACGTGATTATATTTTGGCGATCAAAGCTTATCAAGAACGCATTCCTATATTCTGTACAGGTAATTTAATACAAGTAAATGATGTTTGTATTCTCCAAGATTCTTGTAACTTTACCCTAGATGCAACATGGCAAAACTAAAGGAAATAACAGGGTATCAGGGGAGCGTGTCCCTACCAATGGCAATTTAGATGTCAAAAACGTGCGATCGCGCTTTCAATACTTCCATTAATTTGGAAAGGTTAACCCTTTCATGTTGTATTTTTATCATGAATATATGGATACGAGATATATGGTGAATAATGGGGCAGAGGTAGAAAACGTAATTGTGTAGGGGCGGGTTTCACTATTATCTTTTCGGTTGCGCCTAGATGCGACTAAACCCGCCCCGACTTTAGCCGGTATTGTGTCCCTACCAATGGCAATTTAGATGTCAAGAATGTGCGATCGCGCTTTCAATACTTCCATGAATTCCGTAGGGATATCGCGGCTATTCTAGTGATAGGCTGTAAGATTAGCGAGTCATCGCAGTAATCCAGGGTTTTGAACATGAGTACCATTAAACCTTCTTTTGATCGCGCCTATCAGGATTTCCTGCGGGACATTAAAATTCAGGTTGTTCAAAGTCGGATTGAGGCGGCGCGGGCAGTTAATCGATCGCTGATTCGCTTGTATTGGTCTTTGGGGCAGTTGATTGTAGAGCGGCAGGAGGCGTTAGGATGGGGCAAGGCAGTCGTAGAACGGCTATCGGCTGACCTCAAGGCTGAATTTCCTCAAATAACTGGATTCTCACCGCGCAATTTGTGGTTAATCAAGCAGTTTTATGAAGCTTATGCTGAAGCACCTGAATTTCTGAAACAGCTTGTTGCAGAAATTCCTTGGGGTCATAATATTTTGATTATGCAGCGCATTAAAGATGAGGTGGCTCGCCACTATTATTTGGAAGCGACGGCTCGCTTAGGTTGGACGCGCAATGTGCTACTCAACCAAATTAAAGCAGGTGCCTATGAGGTGAGCCGACAAGACAAAAGTCATAACTTTTCGACAACCTTACCAGAATATTTGGCAGAGCAAGCCGAAGAAACGCTTAAAAGCCAGTATAGTTTAGAGTTTTTGGGATTGACACAGGCGGTTCACGAGCAAGAGTTGGAGCGAAACTTGATTGCTCGACTTAAGGATTTTTTGATTGAGTTAGGTTATGGGTTTTGTTTTATTGGTAGTCAGTATCGGTTGACCTTGGGAGAGAATGAGTATTTTCTCGATCTGTTATTTTACCACCGCTTTTTGAAGTGTTTGGTGGCGATTGATCTCAAAACCGGACGGTTTCGCCCCGAATATGCAGGCAAGATGGATTTTTATCTGGAGGTGTTGAATGAGCAAGAACGTGCCCCAGATGACAATCCTTCGATTGGAATTATTCTCTGTGCACAGCAGGATAGGCTAGAGGTAGAGTTTAGTCTGAAGTTAAAGACGAACCCGATTGGGGTGGCGACGTATCAGCTTTACCCGCAGGTGCCAGAGGAATATCAAGGCTTATTGCCAACCGATGAGGATTGGCAGCGATTGTTAGAGTCAGCGTTGCCTGAGGAGGATGATAATTGATAAATTATGACACCAATAATTGGGAAAGGCTACTCAATTGCCAGGTTGATATCGCTAGAGTGGATATCTTGAAAGAATACATTCGCGATCGCGTTTTGTCTGAGGCGGTTAGGCTATGAGGCGAGAGGCTGAACGATTGCAAGTATTTTATAGACAGACGAAAGAAAGCCGAGTCAAAGAAGCACAAAAACTGGTGGAGACTTTGACATGATCACGGTTTACCTCGATACAAGTGTTTACAATCGCCCTTTTGATGACCAAACACAACCCAAAATATTCTTAGAGACACAAGCTGTTACTCTCATTTTGCAAATGGCGGCAGCCCAATTAATAAACTTGGTTGGTTCTTCAGTTCTAGATTATGAAAATAGCCTTAATCCTTTTCCCATTAAACAGAAAGCCATGAATCGGTATTTACAAATGGCGACAATCCGACAACAAGTCGATGAAACAATCCGACAAAGAGCAGAACAACTCGAACAACAAGGAATTAAAGCCATTGATGCGCTTCATGTTGCCTGTGCCGAAGCCACCAACAGCGATTATTTTATCACCTGTGACAAGCGTTTAATTAATCGCTGTCAGGGATTCGCCCTAAAAACACTTAATCCAGTTGACTTTATTTTGGAGATAGAAGATGACAATAAAAGTAATGATCAACAAGCTTTACAAGACGGTTTAGATGTCTTAATTGCTCATTTAGAACCCGCTAAACTTGCGCGTTTTGTCGCTGCTTGTAAGTTGGGAGAAGGGGATTATATCAAAAGCAAAGACAAGCTGTTTGCACAAGAAACTGTTGCTAGTTTATATGAAAAGGTTAAAGCCTATCAAGATTCTACAAATGAATCTTAATTTGGCAATTCAACTCTACTAGCGTGTTGCCTATTGTGAGATTAAAATTACGGTTGAATTGGGTGCATATCGGTGTAATAAAAGGGCGCACGCCATGCGCCCCTACAGTTTAATTCTAATTGATAAAATTGCGTGTATCCGCCAGTCATCAGTAGGGTAGGTTAGGCGGGAATTTAATCAGCACGAATGACTGTTTAATGAACTATCCAACCTAACCCACCAACAAGCTATACACTCATGACTGACTTATAAGCAACTTCTGACTCAATCCCCTTGAAGTCATGATTAAGCAGATTATGATGTGATTACTTTCATTCACGGATTAGTCATGTCGCGATCGCGAATAATTTCCCCCCAGTATATCGAATGGGTCAAGCGAGTGGTTAAGCGTAATAGTTTTTGGAACCAGAGAGACTTAGCCGAGGAGAGGGCTATGATGGAGACTGAAAACGACATCAGGGATTTCCTTACCGTAGAAGATAGGAATGACGAACGCTGGTAACGAACATATTATCCGTACTGAACGGGGATTAACGATCGCGGGTACCCGGATCACTCTCTATGACGTGATCGATTATCTCAAAGCCGACTATCCACACAAGTACATTCGCGATGTCTTCAATTTGACTGATGAGCAGATGAATGGAGTTCTTGCCTATATTGAAGCCCATCAAGTAGAGGTAGAGGCAGAGTATCAAGACGTTTTGCAAATGGCACAAGAAATTCGACAGTATTGGCAAGAACGCAACCGCGATCGCTTGGCTCGGATTGCGGCTGATCCTCCCCGTGCTGGCTACGAAGCCGTTCGAGTCAAGCTGATAGAACGGAGAAGGCAACGGGAAGCCAACAAGAAATGATTATTTTGTAAGCCATAACTTATGGATTGTCAAAATCAAGTCAAGCATTGCTCAGTTTCGACCTCAATAAGCGGTTTTAGAGGATGAGACTGTAGAGTTAGGAAAAACACCATGCAAGGTGAAGCACATCAAATTATTCACACTGGTGAACCAATCATTGCTGTACCAACTCATGTCGAGCCAAATCTACCGCTACAGGTTCCAGTAGGCAGTGTACCTGAAACCATCTTCGCGATCGCTGTCCTAATTCGCTCCATCGCCCTACTGATTAAAGTTATTGGGCAACAGAAGGAACGCAAGTAAGACTACTGTTTATTGCCCTGGGTTTCATTGGTAACTAAACTAGAAACCATTAGCGCCCCTACAATTCTAATCCACCAATAAGCTATACACTCATGACTGACTTATAACCGACTTCTGACTCAGTTCCCTTGAGGTCATGATCAAGCCGATTATGATGTGATTAGCTTCATTCAAGGATTAGTCATGTCGCGATCGCTAAGAATTTCCCCCCAGTATATCGAACGGGTCAAACGAGCAGTTAAGCATAATGGTTTTTTCCGCCAGAGAGACCTAGCCGAGGAGTTACAGCTTGCTTTGTCCACAGTGAGTAGTTTCCTCAATGGTAGACGTGTTGATTATGCGACGTTTTATGAAATTTGCGAAAGATTGGGATTAGAGTTGAAGGAAATCGCTGATCTTGAAGACGAACGCAGCGATCGCACATTTTCAGCAGAGGCGTTGGAATTGGCTACGGTTGATTGTTCTGGGGAGGAAACAGGAACAGCCGTCTCTGAGTATATGGAGCGACCTCCTATCGAATCTCGCTGCAATGAGACAATCTTGCAACCGGGTTCCCTGCTGCGGATCAAAGCACCGAAGCGAATGGGCAAAACCTGGCTGATTGATAGGATTCTGGCTCAAGCAACTAAACAAAAGTATCGAACTGTGAATTTAAGTTTACTGCTAGCCGATGGGTCGGTCTTAAGCAGTCTGGATAAATTCCTGCGCTGGTTCTGTGGTGTCGTGGGGCGCGAGTTGAGACTACGAGATCAATTGACTGATTATTGGGTAGACGAGTTAGGTAGCAGCCAGAGCTGTACAATTTATTTTGAGGAATATTTGCTCAGTCAATTAGAGCATCCCTTGGTCTTAGCGTTAGATGACGTGGATCGTATTTTTCCTTATTCTGCAATTGCTGGGAACTTTTTGGCGATGCTGCGAGCTTGGTATGAGAAAGGAAAGAGAAGTAAGCTTTGGAAAAAACTGCGGTTGGTTGTTGCCCATTCCACGGAAGTGTATATTGAGCTAAATATTCATCAGTCGCCGTTTAATGTTGGTGAGTCCATAGAATTACCGGAGTTTAACCGGGAACAAGTACAGGATTTGGCACAGCGACAAGGTTTAGATTGGCAGGGTGCACAAGTGGATCAGCTGATGTCGTTGGTGGGAGGACATCCTTATCTTGTACAGAGGGCAATCTATCACCTTACTCGCTCCGAAATCACCCTGAAGGAACTGTTGCAAAAGGCTTGTACGGAAGCGGGAATTTATGCTAATCATTTGCGGGGACATTTGGGCAATTTGCAGGAGCATCCAGAACTGGCAATGGCAATGAAAATAGTAGTCGAGTCAACACATCCGGTGCAATTAGAATCCATGCTAGCTTTTCAATTACAAAGTTTGGGTCTGGTGCAGTTAGAGGGAAATGAGGTCAAAGCTCGCTATCATTTGTATAGTAATTATTTGCACGATCGCCTAGGGAATTAAGCGTTGAAAATGAGTACAGTGCAAGGTTCAACCTACCGATATCAAGTTGGCGGAAGCTTGGAAGCAGACGCACCAAGTTATGTCACGCGACAGGCAGATCAAAACCTGTATCAAGGGCTGAAGGCTGGAGATTTTTGCTATGTGCTGAACTCGCGACAGATGGGGAAGTCCAGCTTGCGATTGCAAACGATGCAACGGCTGGAAGCTGAGGGTATTCGCTGTGCGGCTCTCGATTTGACACTGATTGGTAGTGACAAGAATACTCTAACCAGTTGGTATATGGGATTGTTCTACGATTTAGTCAGCGAGTTCGATTTATCGGGAAAAGTTAATCGCAGAACTTGGTGGCAAGAGCGTAATTGTCTATCACCTGTGCAGCGTTTTCGAGAGTTTATTGAGGAAGTGCTGCTGGTCGAGATAGCGGAAAATATTGTAATTTTTATCGATGAAATTGATCATGTTCTCAGTTTAGATTTCTTGACCGATGATTTTTTTGCCCTGATCCGAGCATTCTACAACCAACGGGTAGATAAGCCTGCTTATAAACGTTTGACTTTTGCCTTGCTGGGAGTGGCGACGCCCTCTGATTTTATTGAAGATAAAAAGCGCACCCCGTTTAATATTGGACGAGCCGTTGAACTCTATGGCTTTCAATTAGAGGAAGCACAACCGTTAGCTAAGGGATTAGCTGAGATTAGTCATGATCCCCAGGCGGTGTTAGCTGTGGTGTTAGATTGGACAGGGGGTCAGCCGTTTCTGACTCAAAAGCTTTGCCAAATCGTTGCTACTTCGGGGTCATTTATTGCGGTTGACAAGGAAGCAGAGGCAGTAGAGAGATTAGTGCGATCGCACTTGATTAAGAGCTGGGAATCGCGAGACAATCCAGAGCATTTGCGGACAATTCGCGATCGCCTGCTGTGGAATGAACGGCGTAAGGGTCGATTGTTGGGGCTTTACCAGGAAATTTTGCAGCAGGGAGAAATTATTGCTGATGACAGCCTCGAACAAATGGAACTGCGTTTGTCTGGGTTGGTGGTGAAGCGAGAAGGCAGTTTGAGAGTTTACAACCGCCTCTATGGTTTAGTCTTTGATTGGGCTTGGAGTGCTAAAGAGTTGTCGGAGTTGCGTCCTTATGCAGAGGCGCTGAAATATTGGCTAGATTCTCATGGTCAGGATGAGTCACGGTTATTGCGTGGCAAGGCTTTACAAGATGCCAAAGCTTGGGCAGCCGACAAAAATTTAATGCCTCAAGATTATCGGTTCTTAGATGCTAGTCAAGAATTAGATCGGCAAGAAAGTCAGAAGGCTTTAGAAGCAGAAAGAGTTAGACAGGAATTAGAGAGTGTAGAGAAAGCTAATCGAGTATTATATGCGGCTCAACGAAGAGCGAATAGAAGCATTCATATCGGTTCAATTGTGCTGTTAATATCCTTAATTGCTGCCGTAACTGCTAGTTTATATGCGGGGAGGAAAACTCACCAACTAGCGGGTGCGACGACACAACTAAAAGATGTTAGTCAAAAAGCGCAAGTCGCTGAGGATAAATGGGAACAAGCAGAACAGGAAACTGAAAGAGTAAATAACCAATTAAAGGATGCCAAAACTCAATTAAAAGTAGTTTATCAAAGTGTTAAATTAGCTGAAGATAAACGCCAAGAAGCTGAACGGAAGGCTCAAAAGTCTAGCCAACACTTAACAGCGGTTGAAACTCAACTTAAAGAAGTTAATCAAAAAATGCAATTTACTGAGGAAGAACGCCAAGAAGCTGAACGGAAGGCTCATGATGCCAATCAACAATTAACGGAGGCAAGAAAATCTCTAGACAATGTAACTCAGCAGGCAGAGCAAAAAGCGATCGAACTCGATCAGGCAAATCGGGAAATTATAGAGGTATCTCAGAGATTAGAGTCAGCTCAATCAGAAGCGTTAAAAACTAACGCCATGCTTCAGATTGAGAAACTAACACTGGAAGCTTCGCAACAATTTCCGTTTAAACAAATAGAAACATTGCTGTGGGCAATGCAAGCAGGAGAACAGGCAAAAAAAATGGTTAAAGATAATAGTTTGAGGCAGGATTATCCAATAATTAAAACTTTTTATATTTTACAAGGAATTTTGAACGCAATCAACGAGAAGAATCACTTGAAAGGTCATCAAGGTAAGGTGAGCAGTGTAAGTTTTAGCTCTGATGAACAGTATCTTGCCAGTGCTGGAGAGGATGGTACAATCAGAATTTGGAATTCGGCAGGACAGCAGCAGACTCAATGGCAAGCTCATTCTGGTGGTGTGATCAATGTACGTTTTATACCTGCTGCAAAACATCTAGGTAGTGCTGGAGAGGATGGTACAATCAGAATTTGGAATTCGGCAGGACAGCAGCAGACTCAATGGCAAGCTCATTCTGGTGGTGTTACCAGTTTTAGTATTAGCCCTAATGGACAGCTTATTGCTACTGGTGGCAAGGATGGTAAAGTCCGGATTTGGAACGTGATCGGGCAAATCAAAGCTGAATGGCAAGTTTCTCAAAGTAGCGTAACAACTTTAAATTTCAGCCCCAATGGACAGTTTATTGCTACTGGCGGAGAGGATAGCATTTTTCAATTATGGACAGTAGAAGGGCAACATAAAGCAGAAGCCAGGGGTAACAAAAGTCCCTTGACAAGTGTCGTTTTTAGCGCTGATGGCAAGCTGATTGCTATGGCAGGCAAGGATAGTAAAATCCGAATTTGGAATCTAGAAGATCAGAAGATAGAAGAATTTGATAGCGGTCAATCTGGAGTTAATAACATTGTCTTTAATCCTAACCCTGAACAGTCAATTCTTGCCACCGCTGGTGAGGATGGTACAGTAAGAATTTGGGATATCACTAAATCCAGCTTACCTCTTAGATTGAAATTATTTCCTCATGAAGGTGGGGTTTATAGTTTAAGTTTTAGTCCCGATGGACAAAGATTAGCTACAGCCGGAGAGGATGGTGTAGTTAGAATGTGGCAGTTATTGAAGCCGCAAGTTAGGAAATTACCTGGGACAAAATCTCCATCTCCAGAGGTTGAAGATTTAAATGTATTACTCAACCAAGGATGCAACTGGTTGAACGATTACCTATTGACTCACCCCCAATTAACACAAGAGTTAAGTATATGCTTAAACCATTAAGTCATTAATAAAACTATGTATTCATGTATTAAAATAATCAATTGTCTATAAAATCTAACAATTCTGATGGTGCTGCCTCTAAAAAAACAGATATGGGAATACCAGAGCCAGCATTCAAGTGAATTCCAACTAGCTCACCATGGTTATCTAAGACCGGTCCGCCCTTCATGCCTCTTGTGGTAACATTAGTGTATTCTATGCGATCTTTTTGATTAGGTATTGCTGTATCAGTTATTTGTCCTTCAGCTAACTGATAGATTTGTGTTTCATCAAAATACAAATCACCAGCAACATACACAGAATCACCTATATTAAAACTCCTAGTATTACCAATTTCAACAATTTCATATACTTTTTTACTTTTGAACTCTAAGATAGCTAAATTAGTATTAGATAGTCTTTTAATAGATATGACTGTATGGTTATGCTTGTCATGAGTAAGAATTTCATATTGATTTGCATGGCTGATAATTTGTTCATTTGTAAGCACATAATAAGTTTCTTTATGCTTGGCAATAATTACTCCAGAACCAGAAATTGTTTTATTTGCGTCATTATTTATTTGATTATTAAAACTAATAATTACGGTAAAAATAGTCGCTTTATCTTGAACCTCTGACCTATTGGATTCATTGGGACAGCCATATAAAAAATAGATACAGGTAGTAGAATTATTAGAGGTGAGATTATTTCTTGATTCCGAACTGTAATTTTGCCATAAGTCAACATCAATATCAGGATACTTGCTTTGATATAGTGTTTGAATATCTACTGAATATACAACTGGAGATGCTGACATATTTCTGTTGATAGATGCAATTTTTCTAATTACTTCTTGATAGTCATATTCAGATCGGAGAGTCATTAATACTGCGCTATCGCTACAGTTGATCACTTCTGTATATACCTGTTGAGACGCGCATAATACAGGATTACCATTAAACCGACCAGCAACAATATAATTCAAATTACCACTTTCTTGATTTTGTTGGAACCTTTTGGAAATTTGCTTACAGCGCTGTTGACTACTCCAGCTTGAAGTTGATAAATCAGAAGTCCAAACAATTACAGTTATATCACCTCGCTGGGGGTGATTAGCTATAGTTGCTGGCTGACCATTGTGAATACCACAGTAGAATCTTGCTCTCCCTCGTTGAGCAGTTCCAGCAGCATCGACTAATTCTTCTAAGTTGACGTAGAGTTGTCCACCAGATTCTTGAATTGGAGTCCCACTCGCTCCCCCTGTCTGGACTGTCTGGATATAGGCGAGTAAATCTCCCAGCGCTGCACCCGGATTTCGGTAGTTTTGACCACTGAGTGTTAATAATACATTGCTTCCGTTGCAGCCTCCACCGACACCATTAACATAACAAATCACACCTTGACCATTGACTCGACCAACAGTCAACCACAAGTTGCTAAGTCTACCACCATTATTAGTAACAACAATATTCAGGCGATTGGTGACAAACTTACAGCGAACTTCGGGTGTGTAGGTTGAACCAAGTTGATTTCTCCATAAAAGAATGGGACTTCCCAGCTTCTCGCCCGTTGCTGTAACCACAAACGTTGCCCAGGATGAATCACTAGGGTGATTAGTAAGCTGATGACATTGAAAACTAGTACCAGCAGGCGTCGCTAAACTGTTGGGTGTAGCGAGTAATAGGGTAACTTTAGTTGCTACCATGCTAGCGACGAGCAGGTTAGCAATTGACGTATTTTTCATAACCGACAATTTCCTCATACATTTGTATTAAACGGTGCGTTACGCTTCGCTAACACACCCTACTGGTTTAATTAACAGAAAAGATACAATTGTATTGATATTATGGCTTAACTGGTATTAGTTAACTACTTAAACTATATACCTATTGTTCATAACATTAGCGGAAGTCAGTCACAAGTCAGTTGCAAGTCAGTATCATTACATACTCCACCAACTCTCAAACTAATTGAACAAGTTTTGGGATTTAATGGGTGTTAAGTTAATTCAATTTAACCAATTGAGTGCCGCACTTAAAACAGAACTTAGAATTGCTGGGATTCTTTGTCCCACAATTCGTACAGAAAACATGGGCTTGCGGCGTTACACTCTTCGCCTCAATCTGAGTTGGCGCATTCCCCCCATCACTCCGAGGCTGCTGCACAACCCCTGGCGACACAGACTGACTCTCTACCTTCAATTTATACCGCTCAATCACATCCAACAAAATCCGCGCCTCTCGCTTATAATCAGGACTATCCTTTCCCCCCTGCTTATCCAACTCCAACGCCCGTTGTTCCAAATATCGCGTCAATTGCCCAAAAATGGCTTGCTTTTGTGTAGGCGTTTCTGCTGCATTCAATTTCTGCATCACTTGACGCTGAATCTCTTCCCTATCTGGGCGACAAGCTAACACCTCCAACACCTGAGACGCTTCTTCCCAACTTGAGGCAATATCCACCGATTCTGCACCAATTGCCGTTTGTCGAGTATAGCGAATCACAGTTTCCTTTGTCGTGCGATTTTCCTCTTGACGCAATACCCCCAGCGCCCGGGCTTGAACCACTAAACTAAAAATAGCCGGATCTTCAGGAAACACATCCCAAAACGGCGGTTCTTTTTGCAGATGTACCGGAATCGGTAAATCGCGACTTTCTCCCCGTAACTGCGCCCGTTTCGCCACAATACTTTCCCCTTTCCAATCTTGATAGGATTGGCGTAATTCTTTCATCCCATCAATACAACGCAAGGAAAATCCGCCTGTTTCTTGGACAAATACCAGGCGATGTCGTTCTAAATCGCCCAAGGGTTTAATCGATTCCTCATTTCCCAGAAATTCTTCTAATTTAGGGATAATTTTCTGTGCGGCTGGATCACTGGTGTTCCGCCCACCCAATAGCGCCACATTCGTATTCGTTGCGGGGGTAAATCCAGCATCTTTCCCGGTTAACACCGATCGCGCAAGCAGAATTAACGGTTTAGACTTGTTATAAGCAATGCGTAAATTATTCACAATCTCCGCATCATCATTAAACACCTTAAACAGGCGATCGCACGCTGCCAAGTCTTGCTGCAATTTACTACTCTGCGGGGCTTTCGCCACCACCACCTGACTGCGGTCAACAATAATCTGCCGCAAATCCTCATCTTGCACATCCGGGATTTCGGTAATATCAAATAACCGCATCACCTCATCTGCCATCCGGGTTTCTTTCCACAAGGGACTGGCTAAATTCAGCACTTCTTCAGATAAGGTACTACACACCCCATTCATGCCCATCTCATAAGCCGTTTGACTCCCCTCAGACGCCCCTGCCAACTGCTCAATTAAATCCTGATATAATCCATTCAGTTCCTGTCGGTCATACAACTTAATCCCATTAATCACTAATGCATCCGCACTCTCCGCCTGCCGATTCGCTTTTTCCTGATACAAATCCCGTGCCTGAATCAGCTTTTGCGTCCAGCGGTTGAATCGCCGCTCTAATACTGTTAAATGCTCTTGTAACCGACTAATTACTTCCAATCCGATGCCCCGTGCCTTCCGCTGAATCGTTGCCGTTAAACAGCCTTCTAAGCCAATCAGGGCTGATTCACAATACTCCTCCATTTTGGCTTGTTTGGTCACACCAAACTTATCCTTAAATTCAGTAATATCTTGCAGCGCCGCTTCATATTGTCGCTGGCGTTCCGATTCCTTCGGTGACCAAATCTTATCCTGTTCCCGGCGAAACTTATCACTGGCATCCTCAAAAATCTGTCGCACCGTTGCTAAGAATGCATCAGCAAATTTAGGTCCTTGACGGCGGTTCTCTAGAATCTGATAAAACTCATCCTCTAAGGCTTTCCGCCCCCGTTTAATCAATTGATCTCGGTTATCGTACATCTTTTTCAGGAAGTCCCCATGTAACCGTTCATCAGGACTAATTTCGCGAAAATGATCAGCGCGATAATTATCAACTTTCGGTTTCAGATACCCATCAACAAATTGCCGAATATTACCCTTTTCCGACGCCAACATCTTCACCCCTTGCTGGGTGCATTGCAGCCAGTTATCGGTGGCAATTTCATTACGAATACTATTGACCCACTCAGAAATAACAGCTAAATAAGACCGATCTGCCGCCGCTGATAAATCAGCAATTAATTCCGCCTCAGTTAACCGCATCCGCTTCAGGATATCCCCTCGCACCAATTCCAATAATTGCGGCGGTAACTGCACCGACTCATTCAACCACCACCCGATTAAATCTTTTGCCAAACGATTCGATAAGGATGTTCTAATTTGAGCGATAGGAATTTCTATCGTAGACAAACCAAAACTCATAAAGTTCTTGGGATACCCTCGTCCCCCCGGATCAGCCTGCGCCCAAGCCCCCTTAATATTGTCGCGAATGGAGCGTTTATGGGGGGCAAAATCTGAGGTTAAATCCAGGAAAATGTTCTGAGCAATCATTTCCCGCAGTTGATCCAGTTTAAAGTCACTTTCACCGTTTTTAGTTCCGACTAAATAGGTAAAATCAAAGGGAGGGCGTTTGCTGCGGACTTCATCCGTTAAACTGTTACTAAACTGGGCAACATATTCGGTGCGGTAGTCAGAGAAATAACTTAATTCCATTAAAGCCGCATAGCCATTTGCCAAAACGCGATCGCCCACACTAATTCCCACAAAGGCATTCGGCATCGGCACAATGGCGGTAATTAAGGGACTGCCTTCTCCCTGTAACCATTTGCGAATACTATAGCCCATATCGATGAGCATTCCACTGCCCGTTCCCCCGGATAAAGACCCCGTGATGAAGACATTAATCGCATTGGTACTCACTTTTATTCCATAGCGATCTAACATAAAATTTTCCCGCCCTTTAACCCGTTGACAGGCGGCGAGAAATTTATCCCGAATCTCGTGATAGTTACACCATAATGCAAATCGCCCACAGGCACGAATTTGTCCCGCACCGGCTTCTAATGAGGTGATGTTGCGTTCTAATTCTCTAGGAAACCAACGATTAATCCAGGGATAGTTTTCCATGTTAGACACCATATCCCGGACTTGTTTACCACTGACACTTGCCCAGTGTTTTTCGTTGTCTTTTAAAGGCGAACCAGCGGCGTCGGGGTTGTTGATTTTATAGTCTTTATCGGTGTCAATAACCAGGAAGCTGAGGATGGGGAAGTTGGTTAAGTTGCCGTAGGTTTCTGCAACTAAGCGTCGGACTCGGGAGACGATTTCGGCACCGGTGCCACCGATTCCAATGAGGATGGTGGGAACCATGCTTTTTTCTTCGACTGGAGTTGCCATGGTGGTTTTGAGGGTGAATGTTTTTTTAACGCAGAGGTTCGCAGAGGTTAGCGCAGAGGTTCGCAGAGGGGTTTAGTGGAGTTTAAGTAGGTGGTAAAGTTTGACGATTACGGCGGGGATTGTTATTGGTTAGGTCATATCCTGACGATTGCCTATTATGGCAATGCCTCTACGCTGCCTAAATCGGTTTCTATAATTGACGGATTCGGTTTTATCGATCTGTTGGTAAACCGATGGAAAGGCTTGCGGGTGCGGATAGGGGTTCGTTGTCGTCACTATCAGCAAAGCCGTCGATATTGGTTACAGGGAGTTGAATCAGGATGGAGTTATTGGGATTATTGGGATCGGTAACGAGGAGTACGCCACTGACGCGATCGCCTTTACTGCTGAATCCGGCATTGTAATCGGCGGGGACATTGTTAAAGTTGAGAGTTTGTCCGTTGTTGAGGGTAATTGAACCGGTAACGGTGAGTGTCCCTAAACCGGGATCGGAGCTTTGGTTTGTGTTTGTTAACATTAAGGTTCCGGCTGAGGGACTACTAAAATCGGTGTTGAGGAAGTTCTCGGAATCTTCATCTCGACTGAACACGGTGAGTGTACCGGGGATATCTGTGACTAGGGGAACAGATAAGGCGTCGGAAGTGAACCCAGAGACTTTGGCGGGATCAGGAAAAACATTTTGTTCGCCATCTAATGCAGAACGCAGGAAATCACCAAATCCAAATCGGGGTTTTCTCTCCTGTTCAAAAAATGTGGGTCGCATTCTTCGGGCGGCTTCGATATCGGCGCTGTTGGTTTCAGTTGCTTCTGGGTTGGTTACCTCGGGTGAGGATTCATCGGGTACATCTTGAGCCTTGACGGGCGAGACAAGGGTTGGTGAAAGCCAAAGGCAAAGGAATATGATGAATCCAATAACGGTTGGATTTTGATGCCTAACGTTGTGTACAGGTTGCATAAAAGTCTCCTCATTTAGAACCGAAACGTTGTCCGCAATGTGCCAATAACAATATCATTGTTATCCGCAAAGTTACCAGGGTTGGTGACGAGAAAGACACCGGGGGTGATGAAAATATTATCGTTCACCTTAAACCGATAGAAGGCTTCAATATGAAAGGATTCGGCATTTTCCCGTAATCCACTAGACACGCTGAAATTTTCCAGGTCAACGAGTTTAGGGGGTTGACCAAACATGACTCCGAGTAAGCTTCCTTCCTGGAATAGATCGGCAAGCCCTAAGCCAAACATATAGTTGGTACTGACGGCAAAAGCATCCGTTTTCGCGGCATAAGTGCCAACAATTCCGCCCCAGGTGGAAAACGTCACTTGAGGCGCTAATCGCCATTGTAACGTCCCACTGACGGCATAAATATTAGAACGTTGGTTAATAAACCCAGACGCATCCGCGATCGCACTTCCGGTAAAGGTGTTTAAACGTCCATCGGGTGAGTAACCATAGACGAATGTCAAACCGGTTAAGAGGTTGTCATCGGGTAACAGTAGAAATTGAAGTCCTGCGGTGTGAGCATCTTCACCCAGCAGAAACCCATCATCAGGATTATTGCCATTATTGGCACCATAGGCAAGTTGTAAGCGAGCGTTATTCCCAATTAACCAATCCATCCCAACGCCAGCGTCTAAGTTGCCAATTTTAAAGATGGGATTGGCTTCACCGAAGCGAGAAATTGCCCCGCGCCCTGCATCAAAGAAGGGAGAGTTAGCGGTTAAGACACTATTCAAGCTAAATCCTACGGGTCTGACTGTAAAGACAGTACGATTGTTGAACGCGGCGAAGCGATATTCCAACATGGATAGTTGGATATCATTATCGGTATTTTCTTGGAAGGAGAGTAATGCGGTGTTTGTATTCAAAATATTGGGATTACCGAACCCAAACCCAGTAAAGTTACCCGTTGATAACTCCATCCTCAGCCGATCAAACCCGGAAAAGGTAGAGACAAGTTGCAGGCGGGTGAGGTGATTGAAGCTGGTATTTGCATCGCCAGTACCAGGAGGATCTCCACCAAAGCCGATCGAGGGTGCAATGATGACTTCACCACCAAATTTAACCACGGGGAAATAAGAGCCAGAACCGGTAAATTGCTGGGCTTCTAATTGAGTGGTTCGCCCATCTAAACTGTCAATCCGATTGCGTAAGTCGGCGAGTTCCGTGGCAAATTCGGCTTGTAGCCGTTGCAACATTACTAAGTCATCTTGACTCGCCATGTTTGTTAGGTTGGGGTTGGATTGTTGCTCAAGTTGTTGCAAACAAGCATTTAACCCCGCCGCAAATTCATAGCGACTGAGAGATTGGTTACCGCGAAATGTGGCGTCAGGATATCCAGTGATACAGCCATAGCGTTCAATGAGCGATCGCAAGGCTTCATAAGCCCAATCACTCGGTTTTACGTCTCGCAGTTGGGAAACATTGGTGACTTGAGCCATTGTATCGTTATCGGAATTAACGATATCCAGGGATTCTGTTGCGATCGCGGGTGAGTTCATCTGTTCACTTCCTTGATCACCCCCTGAAGAGAATTCTGGGGATAAAGTTTCCACAACAACACTATTGACATTTCGCGTTTCTTGAGGTAGTGCTTGGGAAACGGTTGGGGAGGTTGGCGACGGGGGAACGACTAAGGGAACAGATTCCGGTGCGATCGCGGGTGAGTTTATCTGTTCACTTCCTTGATCACCCCCTGAAGAGAATTCTGGGGGCAGAGTTTCGACGACAACACTATTGACATTTCGCGTTTCTTGAAGTGTTTGTTGGGGATTTGTTGGGGTTGTCGGCGATGGTGGTGTTACTAAGGGATTCGTTTCTAATTCCCCAGCCGGAACCAAACTAGCTAACTCTGGAGCAAAGTCTCTCAAAAGTCGCTCTAATCCCGCTCGATTTTGCTGAATCCTCAAATCATTGGGGTTCGAGTTCAACTGTTGCTCAATCGATAATCGACAATCGTTCAAGACAGCAGCAAATTCCTGACGAGTCAAGGCTTGGTTACCCATAAACGCTGGATTCCCCGTGACACAGCCAGAATAATCAACCAGCGATCGCAGGGCTGTATACGCCCAGGTATCGGGTTGCACATTGGACGACGGGTTCACTGGAACCGCACTAGCAATTTGGGCAGTTGTCGCCAGTAATACTAACGATAGACTCCATGCCTCATACCTGTTCTTCATAATTACTCCTCACACTGAAAGAAAAACCCTGATAAACGTTAAAACTTACTCAATCGATACTCTCCACCCTTCCCTCAAATTCCCTCATCACAAAAATCCTCCCCTAGCATTAAACCCCAACAGGTTCCTGATGGTTGATCCCTGGAGGCACTGGGAATAAAATCCACGGTAAAATCTTGATAAATATTCTGAATGACATCGGCTTTTTGTTTATTGTCTTGTCCTGTTGCAATCACCACTGGATCAACAGGATCTGAATTGAAATTGAGGCTAAGGTTTGCCGCTTCTGCTGCGGTAATAAAATGTATCGTTTGCATCCCACAACTATGATTCATACTCATTTGCGGATCGATACAATATTCATTATTCTGTGCCCGCCCCCGCCCATGAATACCGACTAACCACCCATCTTGATCAAAAACAGGTCCTCCACTCATTCCTCGGCGAGTTTCATTGGAATAAAGTAAGCTGTACTGTCCGTTTACTGAAGGATTGGGGGTAATGAAACTTAGGACGCCTGCTCTTAACCAACGCACCCGGTAAGCACTCTTATCTTCTGGATCGGGCCACCCCGAAATAAATAACTCTTCTCCTGAGTTAAGTCGCTGTGCATTTCTAACAGAAGCCTGGTAATAGGTATGATTACTTTCAAACTGGATAACCGCTAAATCTAAACCATTAATCTGTTTACCTCGATTTTGTTCTGAACCCAAAGGGTGAATCGCTGAAGTATCGACAAAATGCACGTTACCATCCCAGGTACGGATACCGTACACCACATCTTGGGTGCGAACCACATGGAGTGCCGTTAACACAGAATATCGATTGCCCTGTTTGGCGATAATCACGCCAGAACCCGTATTCCACTCCCGTCGATTTTCCACATCTCCTTTTTGCAAGCCTTGACCAATAACAACGGTTGTCTGAGACGCCAGAGCATCGATTTCTGTTGGTGTTAACGCCAAAGCGACAGCATTAGAGAGTGCGATCGCGACGGTGGTTATTGTACCTAAACTCAAAGTCGATACGCCGATTGAGACATTCATAATTCTCACTTGAAATCGATTATCGAGAAACTGACTCTA
Source organism: Coleofasciculus chthonoplastes PCC 7420 (assembly GCF_000155555.1). Taxonomy (GTDB): domain Bacteria; phylum Cyanobacteriota; class Cyanobacteriia; order Cyanobacteriales; family Coleofasciculaceae; genus Coleofasciculus; species Coleofasciculus chthonoplastes_A. The sequence goes on along the minus strand of NZ_DS989843.1, from coordinate 360,834 downwards.
ATCCGGTCGAGTGACGGTTCACAATTTGCAGAAAACTCTCACTAGGAATCCCCCAACTCAACGCTTCCATTTGCTCAAACAATTCCGGTGAAGGTTGAGTGCCATCGGTAAAACTATAGGCATTGATTCCCCCTAATATATACTTGTGTCGTCCATTAATTCCCACGAGTTCCCCCTGCTGATTTAAAACGGGTCCACCACTCATGCCATCTTTAACGTCATTGGTATAACCAAGTTTGTAACCGTTGAGTAGGGGTTGTTCGGGCAACATACTCACCTGTCCCGTAGTTAAAGCAAATGCTCTTAATCCCCAACTATATGTTGATTCCACATAGTTAGCATTTTCGGGAAAATAATAATTCGGGAAACCAGCAGAATATACTCTCTCGTTAAGGGAGAGTTCCCGTGAGTTTCCGATTAGGGCTACGGGGTAAGTCTGATCCGTTTTAAACTCTACCAAAGCAATATCTAAATTTTCCCCATCAGCCCCATTCCGATGATGTCGCCATTGCCCTGAATGAGTTCTTCCATCTGACGTTAAAACAGTATAGTTAGGATTACGTCCTTGATTAACGATATGTTCATTAGTCAAAACCGTATAAACATCGCCATGACGCCCAATAATCACCCCTGAACCACTACTTGTCTCCAGTAAAATTCGCACAGTGATATCCCTAGCGATTTCTGGAACGGATAAATTTTCGGTTACGTGACTGGGGGGGTAATGATTGGTAATCTTATGATTTTTTTGTGCCTCTATAGAACGTTGATTAAACAACCAAGTCTCTTGTGTAGAAAGGTTGCTTGTTTGCTGTTCTCCGAGGAATAAACCGGATTTCTGAGGATACTGTATAGGCTCCCTAGCCATTACAGAATTTGTGCGGTTTATTGTCTCACTCTGGCTCCCAGAGACTAGGGGTAAAGGGTTAGCACGGGTATTGATCAACAACAGTCCCAAAAACAACAACGTCAATTGGATAAAATTCACGGTAATTAAGACCTCACATCGAGGTTTTTCGTCCAAAATGGGGTCTTTCTGGTCTAATTTAGTTTTGCCTAATTTCCACTCACAAGATTAATCCCGAAAGACCCCCACATAATCAAATAGGACCCCCACCCCCACTGGGTTGATTTCCAGGAACAGGCTGTGGAGTCACCGGAGGTGGGACAGGCTGCAACGGTGTCGAGGGACTGGTTGTCGCTTCTGGAGCCGTTCCCACCGCCGCATCAACTAATTGTCCTAAGTTGACGTAAAGTTGTCCACCAGATTCTTGAATCGAAGTCCCACTCGCTCCCCCTGTCTGGATATAGGCAAGTAAATCACCAAGCACTGCACCTGGATTGCGGGAATTTTGACCACTAAGGGTTAGCAAGACATTGCTTGCGTTGCAGCCTCCTCCCACACCATTAACGTAACAAATCACGCCTTGACCATTGACTCGACCAACAGTCAACCACAAGTTGCTGAGTCTACCACCATTATTAGTAACAACAATATTCAGACGATTGGTGACCGACTTACAGCGAACTTCGGGTGTGTAGGTTGAACCGAGTTGATTTCTCCATAAAAGAATGGGACTTCCCAGCTTCTCACCCTTTGCTGTTACCACAAACGTTGCCCAGGGGGAACCACTGGGGTGATTCAAAAGCTGATGACATTCAAAGCTAGTACCAGCAGGCGCCGCTAAACTTTTGGGTGCAGCGAGTAATAGGGGAACTTGAGTCGCCACTATACTAGCGACGAGTAGGTTGGCAATTGATCGATTTTTCATAATTGATTATCTCCTCATATAGTTTGTTTTGAACGGAGCATTTTTTGCCCGTTAAATAGGTTCAAAACCCGATGGGTGATTCTGGTCATTCCCTGGTGATACAGGTAGATGCGGTGGTTGAAACTGAGCAATTTTATCCTGAATCTCTTGGCGATTTTCCTGGTATTGGCTTTGTCGCTGTGTCACCCTCTCAGCCACAAAAACATTCGCGGGAATTCCATCAAGTATTCCCAATGCCTTGTTCCACCTCTGCTCGACCTGCCGCCAGTCATTCAGGCTCGTAGCTACCTGAGTTTGCTCTGTTGCTTCTCTGGCAAGCCGTTGTGCCTGATCCAACTGTTTCTGAGCCTGTTGTTCCTGGTCTAATCTCTGCTTCATCGAGTTCAAGTGGTACTGGTAGTCCTCTAAACGCCGCTTGGCTTTGGCAGAAACGTTGGCAGAAGCAGGAATTTCTTCGAGTTGAGTGACAGCTTTGTCCAACTGTTCATAGACATCGTATAACTCGTCAAAACTTTGAGGCTTTTTTTTGATGGCTTCATCAGCCAATTTTGTGCCATCAGTAAGTTGTTGTTCAGCCTGTTGTTCTCTGAGTAAACGCTCCTGTATCTTGTTTAAACGCGCTTCGTAGACGGTTAAACGCTGTTCGACTTTTGGATAAATCTTGACATCTGTCGGAATTTGCTTCAGTTGATCTACCACCTTGTTCAAGTTGTCTTGAGCTTGTTGTAAATCGTTAAGATTTTTAAAGTCTTGAGCCTGAAGAATTGCTGCTTCAGCTTCTCCAATGGCTTGGTTATAGACTTGTTCAAACTCCCGGTCTTTGGCACAGTTATCGAGAGCTTGGCACAACGGGGCAATATGTGGAACTTGACTGTAAACTAAGCCACCACCAACAAATACAAAAACAAAGATACTCAGGGTAAGACCAATAGGACGTAGCGGTAGTTTTGGCTTCGGGTTTGATGGTTGAAAACTTGAGGTTTGAGGTAACCAACTCACTTGGGTTTGACAGAGTTTATTCTCAACTTCACGGGCTAATTGATAGCGGTCTTGCGGTTTCTCTGCTAGCATTTTATCAAGTATCTCAGCCAAGGGATCTCTAACCTGTGTATACTGTCTCCAGTGCCATTTCAGGGAATAGCTATCAAACAACTCCTCTGGATTTTTGCCCGTGAGTAGGACAATAGCCGTAACCGCTAAAGAATAGAGATCACTACTCGGATAACATTTTCCTGTCCGCAGTTCAGGTGCCGAGTAACCCACTTTAGTGACAACCGTGGCGTGACTATTGACACTAGCACAGTTAGCTCTTAACCCAGCCTCAACCTTTTTCACCACCCCAAAATCAACCAGCTTCGGCTTGGAGTCATCATCGGATACTATGATATTGTCCGGTGAAATATCCCGGTGTATGAAGCCTTGGTCGTGAATATGTTGCAATACAGGCAGCATATCCCTCAACCATTGGATAATTTCATCTTGAGAAAACCTTTGACCCTCTTGGCGTAGTTGAGCGTAAGTCTTTCCCTTAACATATTCTTGTACCAAGAACGATCGCCCATTTTCCTCAACCGAGCCAAAGTACCGAGGAATCTGAGGATGAGAGAGTGTCTTTAAAGCCTGCGCTTCTCGCTCAAAGAGTTGACGATACTTGGGCTGATCGTTTGGACTGTTGTTACTTGGGGCAAACTCCTTGAGGACACATAGCTGGTGGGACTGTTCGTCATCCGCCAAGTAGACACGTCCACAACCTCCCTGACCAAGAGATTGCTTAATCCTATAGCGGTTATTGATCACAGTTCCCGTTACCATGTCTCCTGCCATGTTCACGATGGAAAATCCTTATGGTTAAAAAATACAGCAAGTTTTAGGCTAAGGAGTGCATTTGACTAATTTGTTAACATAGTGAAATAAAAGGTAATCCTTTCGCTAAGTGCCAAATAATTAACAGGGTAGCAACTGTCCAGAAGAAAGCATTGCCTAACGCTAATTGACCCGCGAGATTCATGGGCAGTTTTAGCCATCCTTGGAAAATCCAGCGATCTAAGGGGAGGATGAGTAACCACATCAGAGAAATCCAAGCCGCACCCAGCCAAAAAATGACCCAGCGTCGATTACTGTTAAAATTCCTAAAGAATTGATTCGTAAAAACAGTTTCTAAATTAGTGACTTGACCAGAGTGATAGATCCCACCTGTAGTAGCCGCAGCATTGCGTAAATCAGGCGCGTCTCCACCCACGACAACAGCGTTAATCTTCACCCGACGGGCGGCGGCGGCTTGAATCACCTCAGCATCAACGTCAGCTTCCCCATCGGTGACTAAGAGTAATTCCCGGCAATGATCCTGAATTGGACTTAAGGCGTCTGTTCCTTCCTGAATCGCTAAATTCAAATCCGTTGTACCCGGTACAATTCGCTGAATCAGGTTAGGATTTTGCAACGCCTGGTTCAATTCAGCACTTACCTGTTGACTATCGGTTTGAAAGGAATCGGTCAGAGGTAAAACAACTCCCGCAAAACCAAAGACCTGAATTTGATTAGGAACTCTTAACAGTTGAGCATTTTGGTCAAGATAAGACTCAACAGCGATAACTTCCTGATACATCACCGTACCCGGTTGGTTAAACTGGGAGGGTTCAGAGAAGGTACTGCTACTTAAATCTAACGCGATCGCGACGGCTACCGATGGTCTACCCAGTCCGAGTAAGGCAAACAATACAGCCGCGACTAAACATATACCCAAACAGATTAGGGGAATTTGGAACAGGGGATACAACCAAAGACGGCGACGATAACGAAGCACCAGAAATCCTATAGAATTTTAAATCAGTGTTTTATCCTGTATTATAAGGCTTCCCTGGTTTTGGTAATTCGCACAATTGGCTAGAAACGTGAAGCCGGAACGTCTCATTCTCCATTAAGCAAAGGGCGACCCGAGTCAATTGAGTGGATTGGTGATATTCATTTGTGCAAGCGGGTCGCCCCTACAGGGGAATTATAGGTGTTGATTATTTATATGGATGCGAGGTATAACCATGAGCGTTACCATTCCCGATGAAATCGTTAAAGCCTCACGACTCTCAGAAGCAGAGTTGATTCAAGAAATTGTGCTGATGCTTTTCCAGCAAAAAAAAATCAGCATCGGCAAAGCCAGTCGGTTACTGGGGATGAATCTAATCCAGTTCCAGCATTTGATTGCCAGTCGGGATATCTGTGTTCACTACGATGTTGCGGATTTCAGAGAAGATCTGAAAACAATTAATGCGTTGTATCCACAATGATTGTCGTTAGCAACACTTCACCCATCAGTAACTTAGCCGCTCTGGGGATTTATTTACTGAACGGGATCAAACTGATACCGCGAACCCGTCGGACCCGCAGAACCAGGAACGGCTTTAACCAGAGGAATTTGATTAAACAGATTAAAGTCTTGTGCTGTCCCAGAAATCGGAATCCCTTGATTTAGCTGCTGGTAAACTCCGGTTCGACTAGGATTTTGACTCAATGCTGTAGCTAAAGCATCCGTGGCATCATAAGCTGTGGTGGTACGCCAGCTAATTCTACCTCGCCAAATCTGGGCGGCTTCTTGGGCAAAGGCATTGTCGGGTTGCCAACTCCAAGGAACAGCCAGTACCATTCCCGCGATCGCATCACCGCCTTCAATTAAAATGGTTGGGTTATAAAGTTCATCTCCCCCAATTAAACCTAACGGGTTTTCAGTTTGAGCCGCATTTGCCTGAGCGAGTGCGATCGCGGTATCTACTTTATTCTTACTTAAGGCTAAAAATGCCATTGTTGCACCCGCTTGAGTGGCACTCTGAATTTCCCCAGCGGGGTCAATATTCGGATTAGCAGTAATATCAACCGTTTTCACCACCTTACCGTTACCTTGAGACAAGGCGGCGGTAAACTGAGTGCTTAGGGCTTGGCTATAGGGACTATCGGAATTGTAGAATACCACTACTGATGCCGGAGAAGATTGTTTAGTGGCATAATTTGCCAAGGTTTCACCTACTTGTTGTAGATAGGTAGCGAGTAATTCTTGGTCTTGTTGAGTCAGAGAAATAGTTTTTAAGATAGACTGACCTGTCGCGTCAGATGTCACATTGGTACTCACGGGTGAAATTACGGCTAACCCAGCTTTTTCATATTGTGCGATCGCTTGTCGGGTTCCGGCATCTACTCCATGTCCAATCACGCCTAAAACCGGGGGAAATTTAATTAAATCCTCTGCCAAAGAAACAGTTTTTCCCATGCCATCATCATTGACAATTATGACCTCCAATAAGCGATTGGCTGGCGTTGGAGAGGCGTTAAATTCCGCCTGTGCTGATGCGACACCCCTCAACACTTCTTTGGCTTCATTCTCACTTGCCGTAATCGGAACTACAACCGCCATCGTCAATGGATTACCGACTTGCCTAGCTTTGGCATTATTGAAATAGAGTTTACTTTCTGGATCATTCGGGTCAGCATTCGTCGCTTGTTGATATTGTGCGATCGCCTGATCCCAATCTTGTTGAGCAAATGCAGCCGCGCCAGCTTGTTTGGCAGATGTTGTATCCAGTAATATCTTTTCACCCTGACTAATCAGTGACGCATTACGTGGACTGGCGGTATCACTGAGTAAAGCGGTAGAGTTCTGGGGTGAGGGTGACGTCGGCGTCGGCGTTCCATTGTCGGTGACAGGTTGCGTCTGATTGTCCCTTGTCGCCAGATACCAACTCATACCACCACCCAACAGAACGAAGAGTGCGATCGCGACTAGAATGGGCAGGGAAAATCGTGGTATCTTAACACCCTTACCCGACATGACCGTTTTTTTCTGCATCGCCTCTCTAGGCAAGCCACATACTGAGCAATCTGGACCATAATTTTCTTGGGGAGCATGGGAACCTGTACCAACATAAGACTGATCATTATTTTTCGGTTCACCATCGCAGCTCCATTTCCCTTGTGAACTCACCTTGCCCACTCTCCTAGCCTTAGTCACGCTTTGTCTACTATTCTAGATGCTTCAAATATCCAATTTTGACTTTTCACTTAAGGCGCGGGTGGGAAATCTTGGGCTGGTATATCTTTGTAAGGAGACGGGGGTGAAGCCTCTGGAGAGTCGTGTAGCAGGTTTGAAACGAGGCTATAACTCAGATAGGCAGGGAAAGCGATCGCGATCAGTACGGCGACTAGACCCAACCCGCTTCGGGCAGTCCATGATGACCCATAATAACAACGGTAGGGATCAAAGGGTAGCTGCTGGGGATCAATGATATTCCGTAACGCAATCAGTCGCTTAAATCGAACGCGCCGATCATCGAGTTTTTCTAATAGAATCCAACCTGCCAGTGCTTCTTCTTCACACAATTGTTGAAATACAGCCGGTTTATGAAATAAGTCTCGGTGCGATCGCACAATTTTGAATTCCCAGCCAACCAGTTGCGGGTCTACTGAAGGTTGTTCTGGATGGCTCATACGGTCAATCGTGCCGTTAGCTTGTCGCTGCTGTAATAACGCTGAGTCTTCTTTTGCCTCAAAACCCATCACAATCTCCTCTTCCTCCTCCTGATAATGATGACTCCCGATCATCTGTCGCCAGCGCAGCCATGTACTGACAACCACTGATTGCCAACCCAGATTGCCGACTAACACGCTGAAAATGGTCACTTCAAGCATTTTTTAGTCATTCGTCATTCGTCATTTGTCATTTGTTATACTCGCTTCTCTCCAAGCCAGCACTGAGTCAGGGCGGGTTTAGCGGCATTTGGGTGGCAAGAAACGATAATCGTGAAACCCGTTCTTACAATCTGTAACACTTAAACCTCTTTTTCGGTTATTCATAATTCATAATTCATCATTTATAAATTCATGACACATAACCTTCCACAACATAATCTGATCCAAGCTGACGCCAACTGACTTGTTCAAGCGTCAGGGCGTCTGTCATCCTTGCTAGTCCTAAATCCCCAACAGGTGAGGGCGCTGTTATACCACCGACAATTTTCGGAGCAATAAATGCCAGTACTTTTTGGACTGTGCCATCCGCGATCGCTCTGGCTGCCAAAGTGCCACCACATTCCCATAACACCGTCGAAAGCTGTCGGTCGTACAGATACGCCATTGCCTTGGCGGGTGTCAGAGGCGTCATTTCAATCACTTCTACTCCCTTGTTCACTAGCTGGTGCTGTAAATCCGGATTGGCTCCGATCTCGGTCAAAACTAACGTGGGAGCATCAGCGGTTTCCCATAAACGGGCATCGATGGGCAAGTCTAGGGTGCGACTCATCACCACTCGCAACGGATTGTGGGTATCGGTATCGTGACTGGTGAGATGAGGGTTATCCAGACGCACAGTATTACCGCCTACAATAACAGCATCACAAGCCGTCCGCAGTTGATGTACATACCGCCGCGCCTCTTGACCCGTCACCCAAGCACTGTGACCACTGGCGGTGGCAATTTTGCCGTCTAGTGTCATGGCATATTTCAACATTCCCCAAGGACGCTTGTGCAGGATGCGATGAATAAAGGCTTCATTAAGCTGGCGACAAGCCTCCGTTTCCACACCCACGACAACCTCAATCCCAGCCTTTTTGAGCCGCTCAATCCCACCACCTGCCACGAGAGGATTGGGATCAACCATACCGACGACAACCTTAGCGACTCCTGCGGCAATTAAGGCTTCTGTGCAGGGGGGTGTTCGTCCATAGTGATTACAAGGCTCTAGGTTGACATAAATAGTCGCTCCCTGAGACTTGTCACCCGCTTGACGGAGAGCAAAAATTTCTGCGTGGGGTTGACCTGCGCCTGGATGAAATCCCTCTCCCACCATCGCTCCATCCCGGACAATGACAGCACCCACTAAAGGATTAGGGCTAGTTCGTCCGAGAGCACGGCGGGCTAGTTCGATGCACCGTTGCATCATCGTGCGATCAAATGGCGTCCAATGAGAAGACGCCGATGACACCGATTGAGCATCAGGTTGGGCGTCAACGGGAGAGTGTTCCATCGGTCTGCTGTTTTTCTGGTTATTCTTGAGTTTAGAATATACTCCCCCCGGATCAGGGATTCAGGACTGTCTTTTCTGGCTTATCGTCGATATTCGTCGCCACAATCGCCGATGATTTGATACAAATCATAAGACTTGACTAATACGGCTTCAATCTTCTCCTTATCCTTAGCATCAAGAGTCATGGTAAATACTCTGGCATTATCGTCTATATGTTCCGATATGCCTAACCTCGCCCCAACAATCACACCAGCTACGGCTGGCTGATCGAGGATATACCGCACGGCTACGTTGGGGATACTCACGTTATGGCGAGTGGCTATGTCCTGGAGTACGGTGAGCAATTCTTGAAATAAACTCCATCCGCCCCACCCATTGATCATGTTCTTGTATTTTCTCAAGCTAGCCGTAGACAGTTCTGCCCCACCCGGTTCAGGTTGTCCTAAGTACTTTTCTGATAACAAGCCACCGCAGACTGTGCCATAGGTGAAAAGTTTAATGTCATGGTCTTGACAAAATGGTGCCATGTTGACTTGAGGACGGCGGTCAATCAGGGAATACTGGACTTGATTGGAGAGGATATTGATATCGGCGTCGATGATAATTTTTAGGTGTTCGGTATCAAAGTTGGTTAACGCCAGGTGCTTAATTTTCCCTGACCTTTGCAGTTGTGCCATCTGCTTGAGGGCGTCCAGATAGTTGCGATCGCGGTAGTCCCACCAGTGGAATTGCAGCAAGTCCAGGCAATCCATTCCCATCCGTTGGCGAGAGCGATCGATATTTTTCTCCACCCATTGTCGAGTCATCCGACCTGGGCGGGGTACCCATTTGGTAAAGGCTTGGATGTTCGCTAACGCCTCCTCACCACGAATCGCCACCAGTTGACGCCTAAATTCGCCAATAAAATCTTCCGCCGGTCCGTAATGATCGGCGAGATCCCAGGTGGTAAAGCCAGCATCTAGATAATCAAACATACTGGGGATGGCTTTTTTGGGATCAATGCGTCCATGAGCGCCAGATATTTGCCATAAGCCATTTAGGATGCGACAGATGTTCAAATCTGGGGTCAATTGCAATCGGCTGGATTCAGGTAAAGTCATGGTAAGTAGGTTGGGACAATTATAGTTAACGGCTCTGATCGTCATTCGTCATTCGTCATACTCGCTATCGCGAGAAGCAAGCTACGTCATTCGTCAGGGTTTAAGGTCTATTTGCAGAAATTAATCGTGTTGGGTTTATTTCCACCAGCCTACTTAATTGGATGGATGACCGTTTAGTTGAGGGGTCTCACCCCTATTTACGTTGCCGAGTTGACCAATTAATCTTGAAGAAGAGAAAAAAAAAGAGCCTACGATTGGCTCTCTCGATTATCAGGGTGCATCTACGTAACACAGTATAGCATTTTGGGGGTGAGGGGTGTCACCCCCCTATTTAAATTCAGTTGGGGTTAACTAACAGTCCGTAAATATCTAGACAATCATTGACATAACTAGACATTTTTTATGATATAATACAGGAATGTCTAGTTTAACTCCCCAAGAAGCAGCTACTCTACTAGGTGTGACGGTCTTGCACGTTGCATCGATGGGAACTCAACGGCTCTCATACGATCTTCTCGGACGGCTGGTGGTCATCGTCGATACGATATTGCTGACTTAATTGGTAATAAATCGGGTAACGCATTAACCGTTGGTTATGCTAGAGTATCTAGTCATGACCAAAAAGACGATCTAAATAGACAGGTTTTAGTATTGGAAAGCTACTGTGCCAAACAGGGATGGGAATTTGAGATTATTCAAGATCTCGGTAGTGGCATGAACTACAAAAAGAAAGGACTGTATGGAAGTCGAAGCCATAAGAACAAAAAAATAGTGACCGAACTGAGGGAGGTAGCCAAAAAGCTATGACGACGATAACTTATTGCAAGGGCCTGCCAACTCCCGCCGATGAACTTAACCCCATCGGTTTCACCGACTTGGAGATGTTTTTAACGTCATTGTCCGATATATTCTATCAAGCAACAGTTGAAACCGTTAACCATTTATTAAATAAAGAAATAAAATTTAATCAATCCAGTTGGAATAGTCTTATGCAAGAGAAATACGGAATCAGTAAGCGTTATGCTAACGGAGTAATTGCATTAGCTAAAGGAAAAACTGCCTCAGCTACATATTGTAGAAAAAGACAGATAAAGCAATTAAAATCACGAGTTCAGTCAGGGAAAGATTGGGTAGCCAGAGCCACAAAGAAAATTAATTTAGCTCGGAAGTTCTATGGAAAAAAGAACTGGCAATCCTCCAAAAATGGCTGCAATTTTCCCTTATCATCAAACCTCAAGACGAGAAAAACTAACTGGCATCATTTGCGTCAAGGTTTGCATCAGAAAAAGCGATATATCCACCGACTTCAAAATCAAATTAAACATCTGAAATCGGCAAAAATTAGAGTGAAGGTATCCAGAGGGTCAGTATTTATTGTTGGTTCAAAGGATGAAAGTTATGGGAATCAAACTTGTCAATGGGCTGGGGATACTATCAAGTTGAGAGTCCCCGGTTGTCTGGAAGCAAAATTTGGGAAATATGTCACATCAAAAATTGGCAGCTTCTCCCGTCAGATTAATAGATTACCCAATAGTGGTGCCAAAACATGGCACTTCTATAGAAAGGATGATCGCTGGGTGGTCGCTGTTCAATTCACGCCCGCCGCGGTGGAGAAAGTTAGTAGAGAAATTAAGTATGGTGCCCTGGGTATCGATCTAAATCCTAGTTCTATCGGTTGGGCTTATGTTGATGGTCAAGGAAATTTAAAAGCTCAGGGAACTATTCCTTTTCAGTCAGGTTTACCCACAGGTAAACAAGATGCTCAAATTGTAGATGTTTGTTTAAAGTTGGCAGCTTTAGCCAGGAGCTTTTCTTGCCCTATTCTGTGCGAAAGCTTAGATTTTTCGACAAAAAAAGCTCAACTACGAGAGCGTGGAAAAAAATATGCTCGAATGCTTTCTGCCTGGGCATACAGTCGTTTTTATCAAATTTTGTCATCGATTTTATCCAACCGAGGAATAGCTATAAAGTTATGCAATCCAGCTTACACGAGTTTGATTGGATTGGTTAAATATAGTCGGATGTATGGACTATCATCTGATGTGGCGGCTGCCCTAGCAATTGCCAGAAGAGGCATGAATTTGAGTGAGAGATTGCCGCGCTCTGTGTCCGCCTATCTCGGAGTGAATCCGAGAAAGCACGTATGGAGCGCTCTATATCAATTTAATAATTTTATTGGTCGATGCCCTGTAGTCAATCGTAGACACGATTACTATAGTGTCTCTAACTGGGAGCCATTGGTTAAGGTTGATATCGAGCGACAATGCCGGGTATCAGCCAAGCGTAAGCGTTAACGGTTATCGACCAAAAGTTACACCGTGGACTTATACCAAGGCAGAATTACTGATGGGTAGGTTTGTCTAGGTTTTTAGAAGCGGCAGCATCCAGACAAATAAAAAAGGAGAGCCCTAAAATTAGGCGACTCTCCCGATCATCAGGGTGCATCTACATAACACAGTATAGCACTGTGGGGGTGGGGGGTGTCACCCCCTATTTGATTTTTTTTCGCTGAAGTTCTGTTCCCTGTTGCCCGTTCCCCGTTCCCTTTAATGGTATTTGAGCGCCTTTTTCACCAAGTCAGGAATTTTGGAAGGATACTCAGCTACAGGTATATTTGTCTGTTTGAACGCCGCCACCTTATGTTGAGCCGTTGTTGTATTCGCGATCGGTCCTGATAACTGAGCCGCGATAATGGCACTGGTATCCCCGACTTGTTTGTCTTCAGGGGTATATTGTCCCGCAACATAAGCAATAACGGGTTTCTCTATGGCTTGGGCAATAAACTCTGCGGTTTCATCTTCACTATCGCCCCCCGTCTGATCCACTAAGACAATCGCTTCTGTCCGTTTATCTTGGGCTAAAATCTCCAGCCACTGACGAAATGACGAGGCGATAATGGCTTCACTACCGAGATTCACGGCGATGGACTGTCCAAGTTTAGCTTGGGTTAACGCCAAAGCCACTTCATAAGTGAGAGTACTGACCCGGCTAATCACACCAATTGTACCGGGCGTATAAAATTCACACTCCTGAGTCCCCAGTAACAGTTTTCCTGGCACAATAATCCCAGAACTACTCGGTCCCACAATCAGGGTTTCCCTGGCTTGGGCTTTGGCTAGCAAGTGAATCATATCTAGAGGTGGAATACCACCCGTCACCAGAATAATGGGTGATAATCCAGCATCAATTGCTTCTAACGCTGCATCCAAGGCGCTGTAGGATTCGGCAAAAATAACCGTGGCGTCGCAATATCCAACTTCGGATAACGCCTCTTCTACCAGGTCAAAGACGGGAATCCCATGCAACGTCTGTCCTCCCTGACCTGCACTAACCCCAGCCACTAGATTTGTGCCATACGCTTTCATGCGGGCGGCATAATAGGAACCGATGGGTTGGGTGATGCCCTGAACCAGGATTTTCATGTCTGGTGTGAATTTCATAGGCGTTGGATGCAGCAATGTAGTAGATGCGATCAACAATATCAGTAAAGGTTTGGCGCAAGGGGTTAACTATAGGATACCGATAAGTACTGGTTATTCGTCTTATGTCATTCGTCACACTCACTTCTCTCCTAGCAAGCTAAGTCTTATGTTGCACAACGATCGCATTCCCAATTCAGTCAGGGTGGGTTGAGTCACATCGGGGCGGAAAAAAACGATAATAGTGAAACCCGCCCCTACACACTCACAACTCTTTCAACTTGCCAGAGAAATCGCTTGTGCCACTGCCTGATCCAAGTTACCCATCCAGTGTACAGGGAGTGCCGCTAAACGGTCTTGGATAGTGTCTATTTTGCCGTTGGCTAAGCGAATGACTAGGTGAGGTAACTCTGTCCTAGATAAAGATTTCGGAGTGAGATGGCGGCGGCGACGATTGGGTGAGTCACGGGAGTGCAATTTTCCTGTCGTTGGTGTTTTGGCGGGATCTACTGCACTGACTCCGGAGTTATTTTCATCTTTCGATAGTAGATAACTGGCAATTACCTCAGCCACGGCTTCACTAGCTGCTTCGTTGCTCAAAATATTCACTAAGACAACTTGGATATTTTGAGTATCTGTCAATTGCTGCAAGGCATTTTGTAACTGTTGGACGGGAGAGGCTGCGGACGGTACATCCCAACTGGCATAACCGTCTACAATTAAACAGCTTGCTGGCTTACCTTTGGCTTTGTACACTAAATCCAATGTGGCGGCAGCAAGACAAGGACTATTACACAGAATACCAATATTTCCTTGACTATCCGTCCATTGCAGATCCGTTGGTTGGTCGGCGGGTTGGGGGGTGTGGGTGAGGCTTGATGCCAGGTTTGCCAACTCGGATTGGCGTCCTAAAGCGTGATCATTGACAGCAATTTTGCCATCTAGCGCCATGACTTCATGGTTAGCACTGACGCCAAGGGGATTAATCTCCACTAAATCCAGGTCTTTTTGGATCAGAAGTTGATACATTTTCTGGACAATATCGCTGACTGATTCGATCAGATCACCTTGCAGTCCCATTTTGAAGGCTAGACGTCGGGCGTAAAAGGGAGAGAAGTCTTCCTCTACAACGACTCGCTGCATCTGTGCCATGACGTTTTCTACATGGATACCACCTTGGCATGAACCCAACAAAACGGGGCGTCTTAAGGTGTAGTCGAGGATAACCGCTAGATAGAATTCTTGCTCAGCATCATAATGGGATTCCGCTAGCAGCACGTTGGGATACTTGCCGAGAATGGATAGATTAAAAATAGCCCGTGCGGTGGCGATCGCGTCAATCGTATTTTCCACTGTCCGGATACCACCCGCTCTACCCCGCCCACCTTTGGGGACTTGGGATTTGAGAACCACGGGATAGGGAATGTCTAACTGCTTGAGATCTCTGGGATGGTCGATGCATTGAGAGGGCAAGACGGGAATGCCGATCTCGCGGAATAAGGCTTTGGCTTGGTACTCTAGTAAGTCCATGAATTTAGATGTTCAGCTAAGGGTGTCTTCTTAAAGGGTAAGAACTCTTAGCCTTTAACGTTACAAAAACCTGACTATAACAGCCACTCATTCACCCTGATGGTTGCTCAATCTGCCGGACGGGATTGAGATTGCCAATTAATATGATAAAGTGTTCTTATCAGTTTTGCTCAACTAATCCTCCTGTAGGGTATCGTAGGAATGGGCAGTCGGGCATCGCCGCTGAAAAGGTAATTGGTATAATATTTGACTATACTTTTACCAACTATAATTTTACTCAAATACTGTCTTTGAGATTCCATAATTCATAATTCATACTGTGTTCCCCATTAGTGATGATAATCCGACGCGCATTACTCCTTATGTAACCTACGCGCTCATTGCTGCAAATATTGCGGTTTTTATCCATCAATTACTTTTAACACCACCCCAGCTTAATGCATTTTTCCACCTGTATGCGGTTGTACCCAAAGAGTTAAGCGCTAGCTTTGAGGGAATTCCGGTCAATCAACCCGTGCCCGAATGGTTTACCTTGATCAGTTCTCAGTTTCTCCATGGGGGATTTTTGCATATTGGCGGCAATATGTTGTTTTTATGGATTTTTGGCAACAACATTGAAGAGCGCCTGGGTCATATTAAGTACTTCATCTTTTACATTGCTTGTGGTATACTTGCCGCTCTGTCTCAGTGGTTTTTCTCCATGGAATCCGGGATTCCATCCCTAGGAGCGAGTGGTGCGATCGCGGGCGTGATGGGTGCTTATATTCTCAGGTTTCCTAGGGCTCAAATCAATACCTTAATCTTTTTAGGGTATTTCGTCACCACCATTCGATTACCTGCTGTTTTATACTTAGGATTATGGTTTGTGCAACAAGCGTTTAGTAGCGTGGCGAGTGTCAGCGTGCAAACGGATGTGGGAACGGAAACTGGGGGAATCGCTTACTGGGCTCATGCTGGCGGTTTTGTGTTCGGAGCCATCCTGGGTCCTTTATTTGGATTATTGTCTGAAGATTAATTGATAAGCTGTTCGGCATTTAAACCTTAATGTCAATAAGGGTGAAAGCCTTGTAGTGCGTTAAGCGAAGCCATGCCGCAGGCTTTGCATCTTGCTCGCTACTAATACCCAATTTAAATGCATAACAGCTTATTTGTCATTCGTCATACTCGCGCTCAACGAGCAATCAAGCTACGTCATACTCAAGGGAGCGCCAAACCAGTTACACCATACTCGCGCTCAACGAGCAAGCAAGCTAAATCTTACCTAAAGGTTTAAGGACTATTTCCATAAGTTGATATAATTAGGTTTGTATCCATCAACCGACTTAAATAATTAGTTGTTGATTTGTCAGGGAGAAAGAGGCTTATGGTTCCATTACGGGATGAAAATCCAATCAAAATTACACCATACATCACTTATACGTTAATTGCAATTAATGTCTTAGTTTTTATTTTTGAGCTAACATTAAATTCTCAACAACTGGATGTATTTTTCCATCTATTTGCTGTTGTTCCGAAAGAACTGACAGCGAGTTTCAACGGCATTACCGTGCATCAGCCGATACCTGAACCGCTGACGTTAATCACAGCGCAATTCCTTCATGCGGGGTTTACCCATGTGGGATTTAATATGTTATTTCTCTGGATTTTTGGCAATAATATTGAAGAAGAACTGGGTCGGTTCAAGTTTCTGATATTTTATCTAACCTGTGGCGTATTAGCCAGTTTAACCCAGTGGTTTTTCTCCGCCCAATCGGGGATTCCGTCTCTGGGTGCCAGTGGTGCGATCGCGGGCGTGATGGGTGCTTATATTCTTAAGTTTCCCAATGCTAAAGTGGTTACATTAATTCCCCTAGGCTTCTTTTTTACTACGCTAAGATTACCATCTGTCTTCTTCCTCGGATTTTGGTTCTTACAGCAAGCTTTTAATGGATTAGCCATGTTAGAAGCCCCAGCAAATGTGGGGATGGAAAATGGAGGTATCGCTTACTGGGCGCACGCTGGCGGGTTTGTCTTTGGTGCTGTCCTCGGTCCTTTGTTAGGATTATTTTCTGATGATACAAAATCATCATTTGGGGATTCCCAAAATCTTTCTTGAACGTTGAAATAAGTAAGATTAAATACAAGGGTCATGATTGAGTCGGTCAAAGACGTGTTTTGTTCACTTCCAGAATCCGTCAAGGCAATAATCTACCTAGGTATTCCTCTATTTGACAGCGCCCACAATTTTTACTGGATTTATATTGGATTCAGTTTAATTATACTCTTAGGAGTATACCGAATCTCTCATCCCAATCCGGTCAATTTTTCTTGGCGAGATTTACTGAGTTACTGTTTACCCGCCTCTATATTACACTCACAAATCGGCAATCTTAGACTATCAGTGTTATTTCATTAATGGACTGATAAAAATCATTATCAGTCTAACGCTTCTGATTAGTGTAACGGAAATAGTAGCGAATTCCGGGAAAATGAAAGAGAGTTAGTCGCTGAATTAAGCCCTCAACTAAAGTTGGGGCTAAAAGCTTAAACCCGTTTAAACGGGTTGAATGATTTACCCGGTAAGCGTGTTACCGAGCGAAGCCGAAGTAAGCCGAAGTAAGCCGAAGTAAGTCTAGGTAAGTCTAGGTAAGTCTAGGTGTTCCCTAATCTCAACCGTTAATTTTAATTGTGTCCACCTACTTAGCCGAGTACCCGATCTGAGAATAAGCATATTGTAGTTATTTATACTCTATTAATTGTTAAATTCAGATAGATTTTTGTGGGATAGTACAGGTTGAAAAGATTTATAAAATCAGTAGTTTAAGAGATAATCCGTCCTGGAGACCTCCGATACTATATAGTAATCCTCCGCAAGGTTGTGGCGATTTTCAAAACTGAAACCCTTGCTGTACTGGGGTTTCAATCCGTTCACTAGAGTAATCCTATTTAGGATTGCTATATGGAAGTGATAAGTTACCACAAAGAAAAGGACAACATCAATGTCACTGAGTCAATTTTCAATTATAGAAACGACACTACGGGAAGGAGAACAATTTTGTGGGGCTAACTTTTCATCACAGGATAGAGTAGAAATAGCTAGGGCGCTGGACCAGTTCGGAGTTGAATATATTGAAGTCACCTCTCCTTGTGCTTCACCTCAATCCCGTCAAGATTGTCAGCATCTGGCTCAATTGGGTTTGTACGCCAAAGTGATGACCCATATTCGCTGTCATTTAGAGGATGCAAAAGTAGCACTCGATACAGGCGTTAACGGAATTAATCTGTTCTTTGGCACCTCCAGTTTTCTGCGCCAGTTTGGTCATGGAAAGAGTATAAGTCAAATTGTTGATCGGGCAACGGAAGTCATTACCTTTATCCATGATCAAAGTCCGGAAACAGAGTTACGCTTTTCTACAGAAGATTCCTTTCGCAGTTTGCTTCCGGATTTACTCCAGGTTTATTGTGCTATCGATAAACTCGGCATGGTGAATCGTTTCGGTTTAGCGGATACCGTTGGTGTCGCCACTCCCAATCAAGTCTTTAATTTAGTCCAGACACTGCGCCAACATACAAATACCGATATTGAATTCCATGGTCATAATGACACAGGTTGTGCGATCGCGAATAGCTACGCCGCCCTAGAAGCAGGTGCAACTCATATCGATACCACCGTCTTGGGAATTGGGGAACGGAATGGGATCACACCTTTGGCTGGACTCATCGCCCGTCTCTACACTATTAACCCGGAACAATTGCAGTGGAAATATCGCCTACCCCAACTTCTATCACTGCATCAACTGGTCGCCGATAAAGTGGGTATGGCAATTCCAGCTAACCACTATATTATCGGTTCAGCCGCCTTTAACCATAAGGCAGGGGTTCATGCTAAAGCCATGTTAAATAATCCCCAGACTTATGAAGCCATTGATCCCAGTGATTTTGGACTATCCCGTTCCTTTTTAATTAATCATAAATTAACAGGTCGTCATGCGATCGCCAATCGCGCCAGTCAACTGGGATTAGACTTCGACCCCTTCCAAATTCAGGCAATCACTCAAACCATTAAAGCCTTGGCTGACCAACAACCACTGACGCTAGAGACGGTCGATGAAATATTGCGTTCTACTTTCCCGATGCAACAGAGTCACAATTCGGCTTAAGGGTTGATTGTTCTTGGGTGATCACAGGTTCGATGCTATAGGTTTGTTCATTCGCCGCTTTGGTACGCTTAACCAACAACGCCACTAACCATGGTGCAAGCATCAGGATACTTAACATCCGAGTTAATTGCATGGCTAATACCAATCCGGTGTCACCGCCTAACTGCATAACGGTAGCCACCATTGCCTCAGTTCCTCCCGGCGTGAATCCTAAAATAGCCGTTGCCATATCCACATCGGTGACGCAATGAAAGCCATAGCCAATCCCTAAACAGATGATAATTAACCCCGTGACTAATCCGATTTCAATTAAGACAGCTTTGCCTAGTTTGCGGGCGGTTTGCCAGTCAAACTGTACCCCAACCGATAATCCAATCAGTAATAGTCCACCTGCGAATAAAGGTTGAGGCATTTGTACTTGATTTGGCAATGCCCAAAATGCGGCTAATCCTACCAGAAAGGGACCGAAAAATCCAGGGGAAGGTAGACGGAATCGCTTTCCTGCCCAAATTCCCAGGATACCGCACCCAGCGAGAATTAAAAGACTCAACGCTAGGGGTAAGGTGGTCAAGGTGCTGGCTGGGGTGACAGTGGCGGTGGCTAACGTATCGGGGTTGGCGGGAACCAGCAGGATAGCGGCGCTAGGCATGATTAACACAACCAGCAAAACTCGGATATATTGAAGTAGAGCAACCGCGATCGCATCCGCTCCCATTTCTTCACTCATGACCACAATGCTGGAGGCTGCACCGGGTATAAATCCAAGTAAACTGGTGGTGCGATCAATCCCAGCCCAACGACTTAAGAGATATCCATTAAATAGACTCAGACTCCCGGTAAGCAAAACACAGAGTAATAAAGGTACGGCGTAGGTTGTTGCTACACTAATGGTTTCTGGAGAAAAGCGAGTGGCTGTCACTAAACCGACAACAATTTGTCCGATGAGTTTAAAACTTGAAGGTAAAGGTTGGCGGCGTCCTAAGCTGATAGCATAGCCAATTCCTACCAACATCGGACCCAGTAGCCAACCGACGGGGACATGCAGCCAGTTAAAGAGTAAGCCGACGCCAATTGCGGTGATGATCTGCTGTGTAATTCTTTTGGTTTGGGGCAAATTGTCAACGAGTTTCTCTCTCCAACGGGAAAGACGGTCTTGATTGGGTATCGAGGGGGATTCCGGTAATGAGGAGAGTTGCCAAACCACAGAGATTAATAAATAGAGTATAAAAAACTTAACAATTCTATTCTATCATTTGTATCGATGAGGGTGTGGGGTATGGAGGGTGGGGTATTTACGGTAGAGTGTTGGGTTTTGGGTGTCGAGAGTGGGGTGTAGGTTGGGTAGAGCGTAAGCGAAACCCAACAGGTTCATGGGGTGACAAGCTAGCTGTAGTGTTAAGCCTTCCTGCTTTTAGCCCATTTCTTCTTGTCACAGATAGGGTCAAAGATAGCAGTTTTTTCTGGGGCTTCGCTAATCCCATACCTCATCCGGTGGTCTTCATCTGTCAATAAGGATGTGAATAAGACTTCATCAAGGTGAACTTCCTAATCAACATAAGACATAAGACATAAGACGAATGACATCAAGAGCGTGTAGCCCCTGTCGGAATTGGCTCCTCTTGTTCTTCTTCTAATTCCTCATCTTCAAAGGCATCTTCGTCTTCGTCTTCATACTCCAGTTCAATATCCTCCTCAACCTCGGTAGCGTTGACTGGAATCGAGGTATCCGCACCATTGATAATCGCCCCTAATAGCGGTGATGGCTCGGTTTCAGTTAATTCTTGAGCTGCCAGATTCAGGATTGATTTCTCGCTGTAACCCGGTCGGGTGACGAGTACCATCCCATCGGCTAGGGGTTCGAGCAACAGGGTATCATTGGACAGGGAGAGCGCTGGACTATCAATGACCACGAAGTCAAAGCGATTGCGAGCATCGCGGATAAGCTGTTGGAATTCTCGCGATTCTAGGATAGCAGCGGCTTGTTTTTGGGGTCCGGGACTGGGTACGATATAGAGATTCTGAATATTTGGGGCTAACTGAATGCAAGCACTCTTAGAGCCGTAGTAGGGTAAGGGTTGGGTCTTCGCTTCCGGTTCAGGGGTGACGTGGTGGAAATGGGCTTGGGAGGGGGAACGCAAATCGGCTTCAATTAATAGAGTACGCTTACCCGCATGGGCTGACGCGATCGCTAAATTATAAGCGGTGGTGCTTTTACCCTCTCCCTTAACCGTGCTGGCGATTAACACCACTTTCAAGGATTTATGCTCTCCACTACAAAGCTTACTGCGGAACCGTTCGTACACCTCTAAATAAGGTGAACTTGACTTGAGTAAAATACCCGTTTGTCCCAAATCTGGGTCAATGCTCATTACCACAGGCAATTCTGCCAAGACAGGGACATCATGTTGTGCCAGCAATTGCTGGATTTCTTTCGCCGCGTAGAGTTTGCTATCCAAGATAGCTAGGATGAGAATCACGCCAGCCGCCGCGACTAAGCCGACAAAGGTTCCCCCGGCAAGGATGACAATCGGATTAGTTGATTCTTTCCCGCCTTTCTTCTGGACGCCGGGAGGCTGACTAACGCTTAGATAGCTCACGGTTTCCGCTTCGGCGGCTTTGGCATCGATGAGTTTAGACTGTAGTGTGTTGTAGAAGTTTTGTTTGAGCTGAAACTGCTGCTGCAAGCGCACCTGCTCAAGCTGCCTAGTGGGAATCTGTTGATAGTCTTGAAGCAGTTCCTGTCCAATTCTTTTGGTCGTTTCCAGTTGATCTTGCAGGGTATCGCGTTGGGTTGATAATGACACCAACGTGTCAGCCAACTGTTTCCGGGCGGGGTCAAGGCTGCTATCGGCTCGGATTTGCGGCGGGGTTAAAGCTTCGCCCCCACTGTTCCCCTGAATCACCTCGGCGGCTCGTCGTGCCAGCATTGCTTCATACGTCCGTTGCTGTCGCTGTAACTCTTGTACATTCGGGTGTTGGTCTTTATACCCTTGACTCTTGAGCAGTTCTTCCTGAGTTTCAATTTGTTGCAATTGTCCGCGCAAGCCAGCGATGGTGGGATCAGCGCTGAGAGCAGAGTTCGTATAGGCTTGGTCAGCCGTCAACCCCAACCGCCTCTGCAAGCTAGCCATCTGACTCTCAATTCCTTCTAGAGTCTGTTGCAGTTGGCGTTGCTGTTGTTGGTTGGCACTAATTTGTGCCAGCAAGCTGTTATCTTCAGCTAGGGCTAAGGCTGCACCCTCAATCCGGTTAAAGGTTTCCAGTTCTTCTTGTGCCTGTTTTAGTTCTTCTTCTGCCTCGGCTGAGCGTGTTTCAATTGAGTCAATAATCGCTTGCAGTCGTCCGGTATTAATCAAACGACTTTGCTCGATTATTTTCTGCATCAGCACTTCTACAGTTTTGACGGCTTGTTCTGGATCGTCATCAGTGTAAATCACTCTTATTATTGATGGAATCGAGGCTTCTCCGTCTTTTCCTGATTTGTCGGACTTCCATTCCACATTCTCAATGATTTCTTTAGGATTACCACCTACAGCTATAGCTGTAGCTTTAATCACGTTTTCCTGTAGAAGATTCTCTTTTGTAAGCCCTTGAGTCCCTACCTGCTTAATTTGCTCTCCAGTTTGGGAAAAAATTTGAGGAGTGGTTACCGACAAATCTCCCCAACCCTCGTAAGATACAGCACTGGGGGGAGAAGGCATAATCGCCACAACGCCCGATCCGCCAGTAATTAGCGCAAAAACACCGATGCCAATGAATTTATAACGATCAAGGGCGATTAAATAGCGTTTAATTAAGGGGATAGTCATAGCAATTTCAGGCTAACGAGTCGTGCAAGCGGAGTCTAGGAGAGGATGCGCCGAATAGATGTATACTAAATTAAGGCAACTCATGTCAAAGTGTCTGTGCTTGTATTCTAGCTCAGCACCTTTGTAGGAGGATAGCAGAAAGGATGCGATCGCACAGCGATTTAACCAAACTACCGAGCAATGTCTTGTCCGGATAACAAATTGCATCTCTTCCCTGCGCCCAGACGTAGCATGCTACGTCTCTACATTGCTTCCCACAATGCTTATTCAGCAAGCCCTAGTTATTATTCCCTGAGCCAAACACATTCCCGACATTCTCAAAAAAGTTGCGAAATCCCAGAAAATCGCTAAAGGGTCGAGTCACTAAACGCAAAGCATAGTTGACTTTAGCGATAAGGCTACGACCGACAACAATAACATCTTCATTCTGCAAGGGGACATTTTGCGCCAAATCACCCATGAGGACAGCTTTCCCATCAATCTCCTGGGTCACGACTTTACCCTGTTCCGGATCAAACCGCATTAAGGCAATTTTACCTAAATCCGCATCGTCTAAACTTGGCGCTAGCGAGGTCAACGCATCAATAAAATTACTTCCATTGGGTAAATTCAGGTTGCCAATTCGACCATTAGGATAACTCAAGACTCGCAGCGTAATTTGCGGTGTCGCAAGCGTTGAGCGAGAGGCAAGACTGCGGTCATAATCCGTCGTTGTACCGGTTTCTAATTCCAATACGACGACAGAATCCCCATCTCGGAGACGCACATCCGGTAAGGATGTCGCATTTTGCAGCGGTGTAAATAAATCAATCTGTTGTTCAATAATCGAATTATTCGCAGGAGAACGCCGACGCACGATGACAGTACGCAAGTCAGCCAGATTCGTGGTTCCGCCAGCCGCTTGTAGAGCCGCCGTAAGCTGAGAACCGGGTGCTAGGGAATAATAACCAGGTCGAGTCACTTCACCTGCAATGGTGACTGTGGCGGAACGCAATCCGGCTAGAACTACGGTAACATCTGGGTCAACCACAAATTCACTAAAGGCGGTGGCTAATCTATCTTCAACTTGGTCGGGAGTAAGTCCGAGGACGTTAATTTTACCGACTAAGGGAACTAATATATTCCCTTGTAAATCAATTGTGCCGGAAAAATTAAGGTCAGGATAGCGTTCTACCGTAACTGCGATGGAATCACCAATACCGAGAACATATTCATTAAATTGATTATCCGGGACTCGTTGCGGTGATTCTTCTGGATAACCGAGGGGTGGCGGTGGCGCAAAGGGATCAGGAACATTAATATTGACTCCCTCTGTCGGACTATTAATATCTTGTGGAGGTGGCAAGGTGGGAAGTTGAGCCTGTTCTCGTTTGGCAGTTGATACTGAAGGTTCTGTTATTCTCTGAGACGTTGCCCAAGCAATTGAATTAATTTGCCCTAACCAGCCAATTGCTATTAATGTGCCGACAGCATACCAATTCACTTTAGTCAAAATTATTCCCTCCACATCACTCAATTATCAGGACGGGTTTAGCCACAATTATCAGGGCGGGTTTAGCCACAATTATCAGGACGGGTTTAGCCACAATTATCAGGGCGGGTTTAGCCACAATTATCAGGACGGGTTTAGCCACAATTATCAGGGCGGGTTTAGGGACAATTGTAGGGGCGGGTTTAGGGACAATTGTAGGGGCGGGTTTAGGGACAATTGTAGGGGCGGGTTTAGGGACAATTGTAGGGGCGGGTTTAGGGACAATTGTAGGGGCGGGTTTAGGGACAATTGTAGGGGCGGGTTTAGGGACAATTGTAGGGGCGGGTTTAGGGACTAAATTAGCTAGTCACCGCTAAATGAACAACAAAACCCGCCCTCCTCACCGCTAAATGAACAACAAAACCCGCCCTCCTCACCGCTAAATGAACAACAAAACCCGCCCTCCTCACCGAATAATGGCTCAAAAAAACCTGCCCTTGTTCATGTTAACCCTTGGTCGGGGCGGGTTTAGTCACATCTAGGTTAGGGAAGAAACAATAATGGTAAAACCCGCCCCTACACAGGCGCTATGCCCGACTAGCTCTCTCCACTCCCCCTGCGCCCCCTGCGCCCTCTGCGCCCCCTGCGCCCCTTAATCCTCTCCCGCCAACGGTTCTGTCATCAACGTCTTTTGCACAGTTTGACTGAGAGATTCAGCGATAGGTTTGGCGTCTGCCAAATCCCCTAACGGTTCCATCGGAATCTGGATAGAAACCGCTACCCATGGTACTCGCTGACGCTTTAACTGGGCAATTTGGTCAACCCAAAACCATTGTCGGGTAGCAGGATGACCCCCTGTCGCCCAAGCGTACCATTGAACAACGGCGAAGGTTTGCTGTTGAGTCCAAGCGCGAAAGAGACGGGCATTAACTTGCGCCTGGTTTGATTGCGTTTCAACGGTAAAGTTTAAGCGTTGATGGGAATCTGTCTTCCATTGAAAGACACCATTAATATCCATCCATTCAACCTGAGGTTGATCAATCGGACCATTAGGAGGACGTAATAATAACAATACAGGTTTATCTAAGTCGCCCTTAATTTCCTGATACGACCATTTATGCCCCCCTAAGGTAACAGTTCGTTGCTCTAAGGTTTCCCAGCCTGGAATCTCTAACCCCTCAATTTGCACCACTTTGATGCTACTGAAATTAGCAAATCTGGGTGGCTCAATCCACGACCAGTTGCCTGTAAAATAACTCGGTAATGCCCCGATCGCGACAATAACCAACAACAACAGTAACACGATCGCACGGTTGAATCGCAGGCGTTTAATCACCTGGCGCAGTCTTGAGGATTTCATGAGATTGGCTTTCATGGGCGGATGAGTTTTAATTGTTCCAGACGTGCCATGGTGCGTCTTTAATTTTGTGTAGGGGCGGGTTTAGGGATTTTAGGCTTGGCTATTGATGGTAACGTTTGTACAAAACCCGCCCTGACTAAATACAAACGTTTTTTAATCTCCCTCAGATACAGAATCAGGGGTTTGAGGTTCGGCATCAACAGAACGTTCAATGACTTTAAGTAAAATCACTAACATTCCTAACATCCCCGCCGAATACAGATCCCCGCCCCAACTTTCATGCAGCCAATGGAACGCTCCATCCATCCCAGTACCATGGAAGAATGTGAGTAGGGTATTGCGGATAATATTACCAATTACACTAACCAACACCGCACCAATGAGCAACAATGTCGTCTTCTGTCGTGATATCCACGCCCCACTCCAGTACAACAGCATTAAACTCACATATAAACTGGTAAACAGCATCTTTAATCCAGCGCAGTGAGGGGCGACTTCGACAATTCGTCCGCCGACAAATAAGTTAATGCCGACAACATTAACATCAATGCCAAATTGAATCAAAAGAAATCCCGCAACTCCGGCAATAAAGCGCTGTAGGGGTAAGGCGTAGGGTTCGATTAAGTAAGGAAATGCCGTTGGTGTTGCTAAAATTACCAAAAGTAGGGGAAAGCTTTGTAAGCGTAAACCCGGAATCCCTTTAAACCACAAACAAAGTCCGGCTAAAACCGTGGGAAAGGAAATATTAACCAGTTCCGATTGACCCGACAGATAAAAGACACCACCAACTGCCAGTAATCCTAACCCAATATAATTCGATTTATCCGGGATGGCTTGCCACTGCTGGCGATGAGTCCAGGCGATGTAGGCGGCAAAAGGCAGTCCAATTAAACCATGGCTAAAGTATTCATGTTCAATGCTAATACTTTTATTTAGCCAGCCATCATACCAGTGGATGAGTAGGGGCGCATAGAGGATAATCAGTAAAGCTGCGATCGCACCATCCCACAGGTGACGGTCAATGGCAATGGGAATCTTTTGTCCAAGTTGCATGATCTTACCCCGAAATTACAGCCGCCGGATGCGGTTACAACAGGCTATTTAAGCAATCAACCACTCGCTCAATTTGAGCGTTACTTATTCCAGGATACATAGGCAATGATAAAATTTCCTGGCACAGGGTCTCGGCGTGGGGGAAATCACCCTCTTGATAGCCCAAATAATGATAAGCGGGTTGGAGATGGCAAGGGAGGGGATAATGGATACCCGTTTGAATCCCGGCTGCATTGAGTTTCTCTTGCACCATTTCACGAGTCAGGGAACAGGCGGCGGTAATCCGAATCACGTACAGATGATACACATGACCCGTACCGCTTTGGTTTTGGATGGGGATAATCCCTTTGTCGGCTAGGGGGGCTAATAATTGGTCATAATACTGGGCGGCGGCGTTGCGAGACTGATTCCATTGGGACAAATGGGGTAACTTGGCGTTGAGAACCGCTGCTTGGATGGAATCTAAACGACTATTTTTGCCCAGTTCTGAGTGATAATATTTACGAGGTGCGCCATAATTCCGCAGCGATCGCAAGGTTTGATAGACATCGGGATCACTCGTCAGGGCGATTCCGCCATCGCCAAACGCGCCTAAATTTTTACTCGGATAAAAGCTAAAACCAGCGGCTTTACCCACCGAACCCGCCCGATACCCATCCCGTTGGGCTAAATGGGCTTGGGCGGCGTCTTCAAAGAGTAACAGGTTATGGCTATGGGCAAAGTTGAGTGATTGCGGCGGTGATACCATCTGACCATAGAGGTGAACGGGTATAATTGCCTTGGTTTTGGGAGTGATGGCTTTTTGCGCTGCATTCAAGTCAATCAGGGCGGTGTTGGGGTCACAATCGGCTAAGACGGGCGTCGCCTTTGCCTCAAGCACACCAATGAGAGTGGCGATGAACGTATTGGCAGGAACAATCACTTCATCACCTGCACCAATCCCATTTGCTTGTAATCCTAGCGCGATCGCATCTGTCCCGGAAGCGACACCGACACCATACTCTGCACCAGACGCCGCCGCAAATGCCGCTTCTAACTCGGCTAATGCTTGACCTAAAACGAAATCGCCGCGCTGGATAACCGTCTGAATCGCTTGTTCAATGTCCCCTTGAATCGGCTGGTGTTGCAGCGTTAGATCAACAAAGGGGATGGTTTCTGGGGGTAAGGGGTTCATGAATACACTGGGAAAGAATAGGAGTTTGCTGAGTTAGGTTATTTTATCCCTTCTTTAATTTATGTCCGATTTAGGTGCTAATGCCTACCCCTGAATTATCAAGTTTTGGTAAAGTTTCCGGTTAACCTACGTCTGGTAGCCAAGCTGTAGGGGCGGGTTTTACCGATAACATTTTGGAATCAACCGATAACGTAACTAAACCCGCCCTTCTCTACCATGATGGCGATGAAACGATGAATGATGTTCACCAAAAAGCTACAATTGTAGCTAAGGGAGTAGCATTGGGAGACTTTCGTCAGGAACCCCACGGCTATAAGCCGGAGGCTTGAATAAAGTCTATACCTGACCAGCCTAAGTGCTTAGCGCACTACGTTAACGGTAAGCGTTAAAGTTCCTACCTTGGGATGCGTGCCAGTCCCATGCTCTAGAACCGAGTGGTTAAACAGGTGTACAAGGGTTAAGCTAGTGCTACTTGGAAAGTACCGACCGTTAACATTGGCGAGGCAAACGTCACCCCGGAAACGGGAGTTAGGGGCAACCATACCCCACCCCTATGCGTACAGGTCGAAAGCTTTGAGCTTGTAATTGCCCAAGCGAAAGACAAATGCAAAGTGTCACCGAAGTAATTAAATCCAAGGCGGTAGGGGTTTTAACTTTTTCTTAAATTCAGTTTTGTACATGGGAAATGGAGCCGATGCACTTTCTAAAAAAGGGAGTCCTGTCGGACTGCTATTTATGTAAGAGGGCGAATTCCTCCCCATACATAAATGACAGGGGTTTCCATTCGCCCTCTTACCAACTCTAATTTTCGATGAATCGGCTACAACGGATGAACTTTAAGACGTTATTGGCTACCGCTCTTTGTTTAAGCCTAATTAACAGTGTAGACCTAGAGGTATCGCGCGATCGCATTAGCCCATTGCTCGATTTCCGTAATGACGCCTATGCTAGAAGCAGTGGGGGACGCAGCGGTGGCGGTTCCTTTAGTCGCGGTTCATCCTCACGTTCGGGTTCCAGCAGTAGCAGCCGTTCATCTTCCCCTAGCCGTTCATCCTCCCCTAGCCGTTCATCCTCCCCTCCATCATCGTCGAGAACATCTCCATCTCAATCTAATCCTACCCATAGGGGAACAACCGGGGGACGAGCTAGTGGCGGGACATTAAACAAACCCACATCTCCAACTCCGACTCAAACCAAGCCGAATCAACCGAGTCCCTCATCAACCCATCCCAGTCGTACCTCTTACCCAGCTTATGGACACGGACATAATTCGGTGGAACTGGAAATTGAAATCGAAAATGACGATAACGATTTCCAGAATTATCCCTCAACATCCTATCCAGGGACAACTTCAGCACCGCCTCCCCAAAATCAAACCCTTCCGGATTCAGCGACAACGGATTCAGCACCCCCTGTACAACCCAATCAAAGCCTGACCAATCCGGGCTCAACTAATAGTACAACTCCACCGCCAGCTACCGCGCCAGCCACGAATCCAACTCAAGCGGTGAACTCCACGAAATCAGCGAACTCTTTACCCGTCTTGATTGTTTTACTATTTTTTGGTGTCGGTATTTTCCTGGTTGTTTATCTACTAATCCGGTTAATTTTGTCTCTCCTCAAACGCCGAAAAGCCGTCACCAATGAACTAGATAATGATATTGTCACGGTGAGTAAATTACAGGTAGCCTTATTTGCTCATACCCCAAACTTGCAATCAGAGTTATCGGAACTCACCTTAACTGTCGATACAACGACTCCCGAAGGCTTACTCGAACTGCTGCAAGAATCGGCGTTAGTTTTGCTACGTCATTCAGATACCTGGAGTCATGTTTTAAGCAGTTCGCAAAGCGTTGATATCGAAGAAGCAAAAACACTATTTACCCAACTTTCGGTAGAAGAACGCAGCAAATTTAGTGCCGAAACCCTCAGCAATGTTGGCGGACGAGTGCGGCAAAAAGTTCCGGTAATGCCCAATGCTCAGGAAGACCCAGCGGCTTATATTGTCGTGACACTCTTAGTTGGAACAGCAGATGATCACCCGTTATTTGATGACATTCGTTCAGTCGAGGTACTAAATCAGGCATTAAATAAAGTCGCGTCAGTGCGTCCTGAATATTTGATGACCGTGGAACTGCTTTGGAGTCCTCAGAGTCAAGACGATAGCCTAACTTATGATGAATTGTTGACGGAATATACAGATATGATTCAAATCATTTAATTAAGGGAATTGCCTGCTCAAGAGGAAATGTAGAGACGTTGCATGCAACGTCTCTACTAACACAGGGGATTAAATAAAGGGCGACCCGAGCAAATTGAGGGGATAAAGTTGTTGATTTGTGCCAGCGGGTCGCCCCTACACAAATACAAAAGGCGACAGGCTCCCGTTCCTATTTTTCATACCCCTATCTCGTGAAATTTAATTTTATCCTACTTCTTATCGATGAGAAAAAAATATGAAATTTATCAGTCCTAAAGTCGATTATGCGTTTAAAAAAATATTTGGTTCTGACCAAAGCCAAGAAATACTGATTAGCTTTCTCAATGCCATTATTTATAGTAACAAAAACGTTATTCGTTCTTTAACTATTCTAAACCCATACAATCCTGGTAAAGTTCGAGAGTTAAAGGAGAGCTATTTGGACGTGAGAGCCATTTTGTATGACGGCTCGACTGTTATTATTGAAATGCAAGTATCCAGCACAAAAGCTTTTGATAAACGGGTCGCTTACAACCTCGCTAAGACTTACGCAAATCAGTTAGGCGTTGGCGAAGGTTACTGGCTGTTAAATCCAGTAATTGCTATAAATATTGCTGATTTTATCATGTTTCAAGAAACCCCTAAAGTTGTGACAAAGTTTATTTTCAAAGAAGAGGAAGAGTCATTTAAGTATAAAGCTGTAGAATTACAACTCATTTTCATAGAATTACCAAAATTCAATAAAACCTTGTCTGAGTTAAATAGTTTGACGGATAAGTGGATTTACTTTATTAAAGAAGCAGCAACCTGGGAAAGCATTCCCGCCTCCTTAGCGGAAGTATCTGCAATAGAGAAAGCCCTAAATATCGCGAATCAAGCGAATCTCACCGTAGAAGAATTGGAGGAATTGGAGCGGCGAGCAATAATGTTACAAGATGAAACAGGGCGAATCCTTCAAGCTAAAGATGAAGGAATTCTACAAGGAAAGCTCGGAGTAGTAATAGCTTTTCTCCAGCAGCGTTTTGGCGAAATTCCTAAAAACATTAGCTGGAAAATCGAAGGTTTGTCTGGGAAAGATTTAGAACGTTTAGTCCAGACAATTTTAAGCTTTAATAGCCTGGAAGATTTGTCGAGTTGGCTGGAACAAGGTACATCGGCAGAATAAGCACCATTGTAGAGACGCGCCATGGCGCGTCTCTACATAAATGATGTGTCCTAACCGCTATGGCGGTTGCTATATGTACTTTCGCTAACCTTTTCCTACCCTCATCTCCTCTCAACGTTGAGACCAAGGAATCTCAGACTTATCGGCTAAGAGACTCGCCACAGCCGCCGCGCCATACCGATTAAGATGACTCGGATCAGCAAAATACTGATTCTGATTTTTCCATTGCTCTCCTAAATCCACAAAAACAAACTCATTCCGAGCCGCCTTCTGCTGCATTCGCTTACGGAATTGCCGTTCACGAGTTAAACGCACCGAATCTAAATAATCATCACTTACAGGCAAATTCACAATCACCAAAGGAATCTGCTGCTGTGCTAAAAACGCCTGAATCGAATTCAACGCCACCGCCTGCGAACCTGCAAAGCTAAACGGTTGATAATCCGCATCATAACGCCCCGCAACACGGGGATTTTGCTGATAGTACGTTTTTGGGTCAAATTTACTATCCATCGGCAGAAAGCCATTGGCATCCATCGCGATCGCACTGTACCCTGTAGTATTACGTGCCAGTGCTAGTCGTTGCGGTTGGCTTCCCCCTAACTGAGTTAAAAGTAACCGAGTCTCTGGAGTGGTGATAGGATTGCTACTGGTTTCAAAGGAAACGCGGGTTAATCGCCAGCGTTCAGCCGTATCATTAGCAGGTATCGTATCGCTCGGTTGTGTCGATTTCTCTGAGTCGGGACTCTGGGTGATTGATGCTGGAATCTCTTCACAAGTATTTGGGGTTTTGGTCGTCGGTTCCGGTAATTTGGGGCGATTCCCTGCCATTACCTGTTGATATCCCGCCGATGTTGCCAAACTATTATAAGTTTTATCCGTTCGCCCACTATTAAACGCCCGCACACCATCTGCCCAAATCACCAGGCGCGGGAGTTGTTCCGGCGTTAAAAGTTGCCGCAGTTGAAAATCAACCACTTGAGCCGTCGCCCCATTCACGCCAAAGTTGAAAATTTTTAACCCCCCTTTGCCGTAACGCGCCAGAACTTGTTGCAATTGTTGGGGATCAACACCAACTAATGCCCGTGAACTGCCCACAATCAGGACATCTGGCGGACCAACGGCGGCGACGTAAGACAGATACAGCAGGAGTTGTTCTTCAAAGATGGGGTTATTAAAGCTGGCAAAGGGTAGAGGAGAGGTTTTTGTCGTCGCTTTTTGTTGGGCAACATCTAAGTTGTTTAGATATTCTGCCACCTTTTTCTGAGCAAATGCCCGTTTCGGACTATCCGGTGGCACTGATTGCATCGCCTCAATCGCTTGAATCCAGCCTAAGACAACCAAATCCCAATCTTGGGGCGATTGGGCAGATTGAGCCAGATTCGCCGCCCCCATCGCTTTGTCAATCGCTTTGGTAAAGGGATCAACTTGGGGCGGACAAGATGGGGAATTTTCCACCGCTAGAATTGATTCAGCCGGGGAGTCAGCTTGGGATGGGGAATGCTGACTTTCAGCCGTATCGGGAGGAGAATTCCATGAACAGCCAGTTACCCCCACCAATAACGCGGCAAGGACGGTATAGGGACGTTTCCAGTAAAAATTAGCCATAAGGCGATCGCACTCTTGATTGAAATCTTGTGCTGAGAACCACACTCAGCAGGAATTTATAGCCAGATAGTTCTATCCTTAATTATGCTCAAAATCGGGATCATAATGGAGATCTCAATGTATCCACCCGTCCAGATTTTCTCCCTGTCCCCCTGCACACGGGCGGGTTTAATTCCATCTGGGTGAGGTCAGACACGATAGTCGTGAAACCCGCCCCTACACAAACTCAAAACTCCACCTCTCCCTCACCAAAAGAACTAGGGTAAAAATCGATCTAACGCGGTCTTCAATTGTTCGATTTCCGCCTCCATGTTACCTTCCTCCGCCGCCCGACCGATACATTCAGTTAAATGCTCATCTAAAATAACTCGGGCAACTCGATTTAATGCACCTCGCACGGCGGCAACTTGCACCAGCACATCTGGACAGGGACGGCTTTCCTGTACCATCGTCTTAATCCCTCGGATATGTCCCTCAATTCGAGAAAGCCGATTGACAATTCGCCGCAGAGACTCCTCATCGTGAACATGGGCGTGGGTTGATCCATCATGATCATGATCATGCTCACCATGACTGGTGTGGAAGGATTGATTTAGCGAATGTTGGTCTGAGTCTGACCGAGTATAGGTTTCATTAATCAATGGCTTAGCTCCAGTTCGGGATTGGCAACGTTGATGGATTTGTTCTTACTGTTCATCCTAATCCAGAGTTGAGATGTTTGGGAGCCAGGTTTTCTAAGGAAGGGGAATCGCCCATCGCTGAAACACTCTTGGCTCAAAGAACGTCCTGGATCAACCAGCCAATGTTAAGTGCTTGTGACAATAATTTGGATAGATGATCATAGATACATACAACTGAACTTAAGAATAAGGTTATGCGATTGACAACGTTGTTCCCTCGATTACGCCAAATCAGCGCTTATCTGATCGCGATCGCGACAGGTGTTCTGTTGACGGTTGGGTTTTATAATGTCTCACCCTCTCACGCTGAACCGATTTTGACAAATGAACCCGAATCCCCAATAGTTCTCGCCCAACGCCCACCCATTACCAATATCGGCGGCAGTTTTGTCACGGCGGCGGTGAATCAAGTCGGACCTGCTGTAGTACGAATTGACACAGAACGTACAGTGACACGCCGCCTCGATCCATTTTTTGATGATCCCTTCTTCCGGCGGTTTTTCGGGGAGGATGCATTTCCCCAAATGCCCCAAGAACGCCGTCTGCGGGGTCAAGGATCTGGGTTTATTATTGATCCCACTGGTGTAGTTGTCACCAATGCCCATGTGGTGGATCGGGCAGATAAGGTAACGGTGATTCTCAAAGACGGACGCCAGTTTGAAGGAAATGTCCAGGGTGTCGATGAAATCACAGATTTAGCGGTGGTCAAAATTGATGGCAACAATTTGCCAGTTGTCACATTGGGAGACTCGACTAACGTACAAGTTGGGGATTGGGCGATCGCGGTGGGGAATCCCTTGGGGTTAGATAATACCGTGACGCTAGGGATTATCAGTACCCTCCAGCGATCGAGTGCAGAAGCCGGGATTCCCGAAAAACGACTTGATTTCATTCAAACTGATGCGGCGATTAACCCTGGTAATTCGGGGGGTCCACTGTTAAACCAACAGGGACAAGTGATTGGCATTAATACCGCCATTCGTGCGGATGCGATGGGGATTGGGTTTGCCATTCCCATCAATAAAGCTAAAGAAATTACTGCCAAATTGATGCGCGGTGAAAAAGTTGTCCACCCGTTCATCGGTATTCGCATGACTACCCTAACCCCTCAATTGGCGCAAGAAAACAATCGCGATCCAAATTCCTCGTTTATGGTACCGGAAGTGAATGGGGTTTTAGTCGTGCAAGTTGTACCAGACTCTCCAGCAGCAGCAGGAGGTATGCGTCGTGGGGATGTTGTCACCGCCATTAATGGACAATCGGTGACAAGTGCAGAACAGTTGCAACGTTTGGTTGAGAATAGTGGTGTGAATCAAGTTCTCCAAATCAAAGTGGTGCGGGGGAATCAGACGAAAACGTTATCAGTGCGGACAAGGGAAATGCAAGAAACGACTTAGTACATAAATCTTGCCGTAACGCACCGTCATCAAGTTGGATGGCTGCGTTACTTCGTTAACGCAGCCAACAAGATCCGCGATCGCACTAACTAAAAAAGCGATCGCCTACACTTGATTAGATTGTGATTTTAACACGGCTAATTTTGCTATAATGCTCTGACTATGATGAGCTAATAGTGGGAAACGCTTTTCAAGTAAATTCAATACTTGACAAATTTCGGATGCATCAGAAGTAATTGTTAAGGGTATTTTGCGATCTATCAAATCACCTAATATATTGAGCATAACGGTAGCTAAATCTTCATCCGCATTTTCCAAAAAAGTCAATAGCGATTTCATGGCTTCCGTGTCACCAAGCCTGTATTTAGCTGCTAATAGTTCAGCTTTAACTTCTAGGGAATCTTCTGATTCAATGTAAGTTTGAAGCTGTGGTAATAGATCGGGTTTACCTACAAGTCCGAGGGAGTTAGCTGCATAAGACCGAACTGCTTCATCAGGATCTTGCATTGCTGATTTTAAAGTATCTAGAGCATCAGGATCTCCTAGATCTCCAAGCGTTTCTGCTGCTGACGCCCGAACCAGGGGAGCCGAATCGTTAAGTAACAATGACTCGATTGAATCTCTTGCTGGTTTATAAGCAAGTATTCCCAAGGAATCTGTTGCCCCCGATCTAACCAGCTCTTTTGGATCGACTAGTAAGTTTATAAGTGCACAGCCAACAGATTCAATTTCGTTTTCTCCCAAATCACCAAGAGCTTCTGCTGCACAGAAGCGAATTCCCTCATCAGAAGAATGCAGTAATTCTAATATCACGGGGACAGCCGAATCAGCTTTCATTTTGACTAATTCCTGAAGTGCAAAAGCTTGCTCTTTAGGTTCGCCAGAAGCACACTTTTCTATTAACTTATTAATCCTAGTATCTTGCATGAAAATAACTCCTTAACTCTAACTATCGCGACTATAGCGACTGTGCCTACATCTTTTTGCTTTTTGGGTTGCTTTGATTCTGTTGATTTTGTTGGTATCTCCAGCAGCTTCCGACGACATCAGCAACTGAAATCCTTGATTCGGACTGAGGCTGCACCGTTGGCGTTGCTGTGTTCTTATCACCCTTGGCTTCCAGACTTCGCATCACATTCGCGGCTAGTCTATCCGCCGACTCTCTGGAATACTCCCCTATTTCCGGCGACTGAGACGATTTCTTATTTGGCTTGGGTTGAATCGAAAAATGCCCTAATTTAGACGGACTCTTGATCTTTTTCTGTGCTGTTGTTGGAGTCCAGGAGGAATTTTTATTTTGCAGGGGTTTATACATGATGCAACCTCACTAAGGGCTTGAATATTTGATCAGAAAGTAGTCCTTACCCAAAAGTACCAGCTTTACTAAAAAAATCAATAATATTAATTGCTAAAGCCAGAATTATTACGAAAATACTGGTAAGCTGTGCAACTCTACATTGTTTTTTTAGCCGATGCTTGGACTTGACTATTTTCCATGACAAAATCAATGAACTATAAATGCAAATAATGGAGCCAACTAAAACTAATACATTAGTGACAGTCGGTATATTTATTTGAAAATCAACTTTAAGATCCTTAGATTGAATAATTATCCTTGGCACATTCACTCCTGGAACCTGAATAAATAGCTCATAGATACTCATATATCCAGTAATCAATGAAAATAAAATGCAGGCAATATTAAAGCTAATTATACATAAATATTTTTTGAGGGCTGACATGATAAATCGGCTCAGTTACTTGGTTAATCTATTGTTCTAGTTAGTTGGCTCCAAAGCTATGCGCTGTTTCAAGGCATTCAGAAAAGTTTCTACCAGAGTTCTAGCCCCTGCATTCGTTGACATTCCCAAAACAAAACCAACTCTTCCTGGAAGACCAAGTGTACCTTCTGAATTTGCCCCTACATACAAAGCCGCTGCATCATTGACTTGATCAGTGTAGCGGTCTATCCATTCTGACTCATTAGAAAAGTTTGTACCATCCCAGTTGTTTAGACCAACCGCTTGAGCAAAAATACTGTAACGTCTATCGCGACTCGGCGTTCCCTGATCCGTGCTTCCATTAAGATAGTACTCTCGCAAAATTTCCGATACTTTTCTGCCTCCTGATGTTTCATCAATATCAAATTGTTGATCAATGACATAAGTATCAATATTGCCAAGCATATCTTGAGGAGAGGCATACTCATTGATAATAGCTTGCATTTCTGTACTGGAAATTTGATTGTCGTTACGAATCCATTCAAACTGAATTTCTGCTAATACACTACCTAAGTCTCCTACCCAAGTGACAGCATCAACGTTGTCGTCAATACCAATAGAAGATAACACAGGAGCTTGAACTGACTGAGGATAGTTTAAAGCATCTAGACCAGCAAAGACATGACCCAGATCTATATAACTACCATCTTCTAAACTAATTTCCTGGTTGCTGGCGATATCAGGAGTATTACCTTGGCTATCTTTTACATTATGCTCTTGTCTCACTACATCGAAATCGTTAAACCAAAAAGGAATCGCCAAAGTGAAGCGTTCCTTTTCCTGGTGTTCTGTTGTATAAGGTGCTTCAATATCCTTAGCACCTTCAATTAAATAATTATCCCAGCCTTCTCTATCGTAGAAAATTTTCCTGAGTCGGGTAATCATGAGTTTTGTGTTTGTCTGTTCTTCCGGGGAATATTTTCGTTCCTCTGCTTCTACGAGAGCGATAAAATCCCGAATTGATATAGCTGAAGCTGGAGCATTTTCTACAATGGGTTGATGCAGCGACTCATTATCCTGCTTCTGAACTTTATTTGAAGCTTCTTTGCGCTCTATCGTAGTACCATTCTGCTGCACCACATGAGTCAACTCATGTGCCGTCAATTCATTATTCCCCGGCGACTTCCCTTCGCCAAAATAAACATCACTCCCATGAGTAAACGCCTGTGCGCCTAACTCCTGGCTCATCTGCACCGCCGCACTATCCGTATGCACCCGCACTGAGCTAAAATCTGCACCAAAGCGCGGCTCCATGAAGCTTCGCACCTCATTCGATAAAGGACTACCACCACCCTTAGAGGTATTCAACTGAGTCTCTACATTACTGCTTGTCTCAAAGGCGCCATCTGAGGTTGCCTTAGCTTGAACTTCTTCTTGCTTCTCTAATGCCATCTCCCGTTGCACTAGGGGAGTAATAAAAGCAGCGATTGGCTTGGCTTGCACTTCCTCTACATTTTCCTCGGCTATCCCTTCCCGTTGAATTGGCTGATTTTTGACAGGTGCAGGCATTGACATCACCTGACGCGCTACGGTATCAGCTTCCACCTCATACTTATCCCCAGGCGCACCAACTGTTACCTTTGCCTGAATTCCATTCGCTGCCAAGGATATTTGCTCAACTTCTTTCTCAGCTTCGGCTGATTGCTCTTGTTGTTCAGAGGCACAATCTGCACATTGCCTTTGAATTGGGTTTTCTGGCACGACTTCAGAAGTCATTCTTACTTGTGGAGTCAGGGTGCGTGGCGTTAGGGTGGACATTCTTTGTCCGACGACATCAGCAACTGAAATCCTGGATTCGGACTGAGGCTGCACTGTTGGCGTTTCTGTCTCCTGAGACCCCTTAGCTTCCAGACTTCGCATCACATTCGCGGCTAGTCTATCCGCCGAGTCTCTGGAATACTCCCCTATTTCCTGCGACTGAGACGATTTCTGATTTGGCTTGGGTTGAATCGAAAAATGCCCTAATTTAGACGGACTCTTGCTCTTTTTCTGTGCCGTTGTTGGAGTCCAGGAGGAATTTTTCTTTTGTAGGGGTTTATACATGATGCCGCCTCAGTTACCTGATGATTTATTGAATCCAGCTCAATCCTGGAGGAAACTCTATCATTCTATCTCCTCATCGCCTATCCAGAACACTATCACTACGCGCCAGCGAACTGCGAAAAACAACGTAGCGCATAAAGCATAAATCTTGCCGTAACGCAGCCGACAATATCCGCGATCGCACTCACCAAAAAAGCGATCGCCTACACGTTATTAGATTGTCATTTTAACACCGCTAATTTTGCTATCTACTGTCTCGTTAAATGGGGCTTTCCAGGACAAATTCCCAAGCGCGATCGCACAGATTCCCCTTCACCTTATACCTTTTCTCCGATTTGATATTTTAATTTACCGTCTCCATCGCCTTACTAACTCTAAACATTTTTTGGTTTGGTCAAGAATAGCGCGATCGCGCTACCTCAAAACATCCTCAATGTGGGCAAAAATTGTAGTTACATAAGCAGTTAAAGCCGTAACCCCCTGCTGACCTGGACAGGGTTCCAAAGCTGCAACCGCTTTTTTACGCTCTTGCAAAGCTGTCCAAATCATAAAATCACGAGTATTAATCTGATCGAGAATCTCACGAATCCGTTCTGATTCCTTCGCTAAACTAGCATCATCGATTAGTTTCTGGAGTTCATCACGCCGATTATGGGCTACGTTGAGACCGTAAATAACTGGCAATGTTATCTTACCCATTACCAAGTCACCCCTGCCAGATTGTCCCCAAATTCCTTCAAAATCATCAAACAACTGTAGAGCCAATCCAAGATGATATCCAAACCTGCGACAGGCATCAAGAAGTTTTGGGTTATCAGGACCACAAAGTCCACCAGCAGTACAAGCTAAAACAAAGGCACTAGCATTTTTTTCTTCTATCGTATGCCAGTAGTCTTCAATAGTGAGAGTTAGATTGCGTAGATCCCGATCTTGACCTTTTAATAAGTGCAGTCCTGTTTGAGAAAAGTGTTGATTAATTACTCGATAAAGCTCAGGAGTCCATGCAGCTTGAGCCAGGAGTTCATTGCATAACGCATAGAGGGCTGCACTGAAGTTAAAGCTGCGAGCCAAACCAATTGTTGCCCACAGCGCATCAGGTCGATCCTGATCCTGCAAATCATCTAAGATACGCATGGCTAAACTGAGGACTACCCAAGCAGCACTTACTGGAATCGCTTCTTGTGGATTACCGCCCACTGCCGCACAACTTGCCAACGGCAAAATTGCTAGCGCACTTAAGGGTTCATCCGTGACAGCCGTCAAAACTGAGCGAAACTCAGGCCAGTCAGATGGTGCATGTTGCCGAACGTAGCTGCGTACATCTGGCAGCAGTTCTTGAAATCTCGTTAATTCAGTAACATCTCTATCGGTTAGGCTAAAATTAGCCACTGCTATCCTCTCCAGTTGGAAACTTAATTTCTGTCAAGACTTGAGCTGGGTGAGGCTTAATCTCCAAATTCACGGAGACGGAGACTCAATAAACACTCTTATCTTCTCATTCTGCCCTGGTTGTTCTTGAATCAGTTCATGGACTTTCAGAACAGAAAAAGGCGATTTTGTATTTTCTCCTTGATCTTCTCTGAGTGCAGATAGTTCAGGTAAGTCAAAATCAATTAGTGATCCCCAATAACCTTCGAGCCATACGGCACATGAATTTACCGTTTTTGGGCAGATATCTCTCAACGTAGATAAGAGTGATATGCTCATGGCAGCGTCACTAAGAGACAAAAAGATAGTGTCTTGGTCAAGGTCTTTATCAGATGTACCGATAAAGGAATCACCAAGGGCGAGTCGGTAGGAATCTTGGAAATGAATCACCACTGGAAGTCGCAGTAGTTTTCTTGAGCCAGAAGCTGTCTGAGTTTCGTTGTTGAGCCAATTGAGTAGTTGACTTGATGGCTGAATTGGGGGTCCTGGAATGAAACTAACAGAATTTGTGGGTCTCATCGGATTTGTCATAGGTGTTTCTTTGGGGTTTAATTGTGAGGTTAAAGGAATAGGGCTAGAATTGACGCTGGCAGAGGTTTGACACCCCCAGATAACCATAGCAATCAAACTAATTAAATTGCTAGCTTTCATCGTATTATCCCTTTCCTTGCTTGTGGGTATCTTTGCCCGTTACCAAAGTATTTAGAGAAACTGTGATATGCTGACAGCAATCATGTATGATAGTCATAGTCATGTCCCTTTGCTGCGGCATCAGAATGTGTCCAGAAATGAAGTTCCTTACTGCGTTTCAGTAATTCTTTTGTTTGTTTATTAGAGCGTTTCAGGGCTGCAACCTGCTTACCTTTATCAGTAAGTGTGAGACCAGCAGCAATAACAGCTTTCACATTTTGACCATCTGCAACCATGCTGTGTTTCCGTTGGATTTTTTCACGGTCTGATGTATATGCAAAGTGATCTTCCCATGTTGTTGCAGTAGCTCTTGTTGGCCAAGGATCTGCCACAACAATGTCCGCATCAGTGTCTTCTGGTACGCCCATAAGAACAAAGTCATGGTCTAATCCCTGTTTAGAAGACCAGTGGAGCGTTTCACCTACAGCCTGAACCCGTAAGTAATCAAAAGCAACCTCAGCGTGTTCACCACAATTGCCACCATGAGCGAGATCTGCCTTAGCTGCTGTCAAGGCTTCCGGATTGGCAGCCGCAATAGGCTTCACCGAGTCAGTCAACTGCCAGAAACTCGTTGCACCCACAGCCTCAAGAACCTGAGGATCGTCACGCATAACCAAAAGACGGAACTG
This sequence comes from Coleofasciculus chthonoplastes PCC 7420, assembly GCF_000155555.1. Taxonomy (GTDB): domain Bacteria; phylum Cyanobacteriota; class Cyanobacteriia; order Cyanobacteriales; family Coleofasciculaceae; genus Coleofasciculus; species Coleofasciculus chthonoplastes_A. The sequence continues at coordinate 319,383 of NZ_DS989843.1, read as the reverse complement.
GGAGTTAAAGTTAGTTGCCTTCAATGCTTCTGTCTGATTACCTGCACCGTATAAAAACACGGATTTAGTGTGTTTAATTGCTTCTTTCGCCTTGTCAAGGCGACTCATGGCTTTTGAACTGACCTGCTTTCCCGGTTTACCTGGGGCAGAATTTCCCCGCATCATGAGTCGTGCTTGTTGCAGAGGGGCAGTTTGGGTAATTTCAACCCGTTGATTAGGTTCTTGTAGTTGAGATTGATATTGATCCAGAGTTTTATTGCTGTTTACCTGCTGAAAATCTTGTAATTCTTTGCGATACAAGGCAGTATTACCTTGTTGAGAAGAAAAAATCGATTGGAGATATCCAGGTACTTTGTGGGCGGAACTCTCTGATTGAATAGATTGCTGTTCTTGCTTGGGTGAGACTGCACCGGTCTGCTGTACCACATGAGTCATTTCATGTGCCAACAAAAGCTTGCCATCGGTTGAACCGGGATTATACTTCCCTTGGTTAAAGAAAATATCCTGCCCGTGAGTAAACGCCTGAGCGCCCAACTCCTGATTCATCTGCACCGCTTCACCACCCGTATGCACCCGCACTCCACTAAAGTCAGAACCAAAACGCGGCTCCATAAACCCTCTCACGTCCTCCGATAAAGGAGAACCTCCACCCTTAGACGCATTCAAACGGCTCTCTAAATCCTCAGACGCTTCAGTTCCACCTGCTTGAAATGCCCGTTGCACTAATCCTTGTGTTTGCACCTGCTCAGATAATCGCCTCTGTACAACAGGCGTAATCGACTGTGCCAAAGACTCTCTCTGAATGGGGTTATTCTCTTGTGCTAAACGCTGAACTGGAGCTGAATTGTCAGAAGGTGATGACATAGAAACCACTTGAGCCGCCACTCGGTCAGCTTCTTGCTCGTAGGGATCTCCTGGCGTTCCGACAGTCAGTTTCGTTTGGATTGCTCCTGCCTCTGACGATATCTGCTCAATGTCTTTCCCGGCTGCGGTTGATTGTTCTTGTTGGGGAGAGGCACAATCAGCACATTGCCGTTGAATCGGGTTTTCTGGTGACACTTCAGAAGCCATTCTTACTTGGGGAGTCAGGGGGCGTGCCATCACAGTGGGCATTCTCTGTCCGACGACATCAGCCACTGAAATCCTTGATTCGGACTGAGGCTGCACTGTTGGCGTTTCTGTCTCCTGGGAATCCTTAGCTTCTAGACTTCGCATCACATTCGCCGCTAGTCTATCCGCCGAGTCTCTGGAATACTCCCCTATTTCCTGGGGCTGAGACGATTTCTTATTTGGCTTGGGTTGAATCGAAAAATGTCCTAATTTAGACGGACTCTTACTTTTTTTCTGTGCCGTTGTTGGAGTCCAGGAGGAATTTTTCTTTTGTAGGGGTTTATACATGATGCTGCCTCAGTTGCCTGATGATTTGTCACTTCCGAGCCTGTTGCCTCAAGAATTCTGGGTGATTCTCCCATAAGCGAGCGCCTGCCTACTTCGGCGAAACACCTGTAACAAGACATCTTGAGATGTGGATAAATTATAAACGGTTTTTCCCGAATTTAACTCACACTGCAATAGGGTTTAACATAGAAGCCATTAAACCCTATAACCCTTCAGCCTTAGAGACGCTCTGCACTATCTTTAAGCTTTCTTCCTTTGAGCAATATATCCTCTTATTGTGCGTCGGGATTGAATTAGACAGAAAATTTAAAGTCTTGTGTGCCAAATTTCATGGTCATCCCGACCAAAATTATTCGACTCTGAATTTAGCGTTGGCTACGTTTAGCGAGGCTAATTTTCGTGTTTTCTCTTCCGCATCTCCCTTGGAATCCTGGGGACTGATTGAAAGTAGTGATGGTCAAACCCTTGGCTCTCCCGTACTTAGAGTGATAATAAAGTCTTATAAATTAAGCTAAAGTCCCATGATGTAATGCTTGTAGGTTGGGAAAACGCAAGGAAACCCAACTAATCCAGCTTAAAAGCTAGGTTTTCCTCCAATCAAGCTCATCGCTACACATATAAGTGAAATTTATCACACCATGTACGGGAGAGCCAATTGATTCAATCCACTAGATCAATGAAATCAATTGTTAGCATACATGGCGCTACAATGCTTGCAGCAGGCTGAGGAGATTTAGGACATTCTGGAACAATTTTACCGACCACAGCAACTCCTCGATTGTTATATCGTGTAATTTCATTAGTCGATCTTATGGCTTCAGAATGCCAGGGAGGATAAAGAAAGACCTCAGTGCCATCTTCCAACACCACAGCTACATGACCTTTATATCTCGGTGGTGGTTTGGGCCATCTTCTCACATCTACTTGAATGTATTGTCCAATTAGACGCACTTGTTTACCTTTATCTCTTGCTTGTAGTCTCTCATCCATTTCATCATCATCTATGGCATCGAAGGGGTCGGGAAAATGTTCCTCAATGTCAGTACGATTTAAAATAGTTGGCAATTCCGTCATATTACTTGCTGCTGTGGTTAAAGTTAAAACACCTGTTTGATTTGGCTGGCAACCTCCTAATGCTACACTTCCTATGAATAAAACTACAGTCTCTGCTAGTAAAACAGAAGTTAGAACTTGCACTCGCATCTCATCTTCTTTCATCTGCTATTAGACTCTACTACTAAAGTTGTGGGAGTTTCACCGTGCTGACCCATATCTCGGTGTTCTTCGTGAAATGTTTGACCTTGCTTGCTGGAATCTTCTGCCGCAGACTGAGCTAAACCGTACATTTGGAATATCCAGTTAGTATTTGCTTCGTCATAGTCGCTTACAGAATAATTTTCAAGCGTTACGTTGTCTCTGCCGTTATCACTCTTCATTACAACACCTGCCCAATGGAAATTCCAAGTTCTTATTGGGTTACCATTGATATCTCTCATAGGAGAACCACCACTAGAGATAGTGTAAGCTTGCCCAACTACAGGATTAGCCCAACGATTAATTCCTGTACGCCGATCTAAATTTTCCCTTGTTCTCGGTGATAGTTGATTGTAAATTCTCAATAAATAATTAGCGAGTGCGGATATATATCCTCTACTTTTCATTCGACTAATCCTTCTCTCGTCAAGCAACTTCTGTCCTAATTGTTGCTCGTAAACTCGAAGAATATTTTCCAAAACCTTCCACTTTATTACTTCAGGATCAAAGGTTTCAACAGTTCTTTTGTGTTGTCCGGTTCGACTAGCTGGATCTCTGTAGACACCTCTAGTTCCATTTTCTCCTCCAATAACATCCCTTGCCGATCTACCGCAATCAGCCCAGATTATCATTCCATTTCCTTGGGTACCGTTACTTATATTTCGTGGTATGACCCTGACGAGATTTTTACGATTATTGTTTAGATCATGGACTCTTATGACATCAGTTTTATTTTCTACCAATTCGATCACTGAATTAACTGCTCTGAGTTGATTTGAAGAATGTTGAGCCTTGCCTGGTGCAGCCCATAACTTATGACTGCCATAGCCTTCTTGTTTAACAGCTACAGATCTGTCGTCCGATACACGGGTTATATCGGAAGGATCATTAGGATTTTGAGCCAAAAAGTAACGCTGAACTTGCAATTCTCCAGTAGATATCCTCTCAATTGGCTGCCAAGAGAGCGGCACAGTCATACCTTTACTTTGCTCTTCCATCTGGTCTGCCCCTACCTCATGTCTTTCCCCTGATTCACTGATTGTACGTTTGGGCTGAACTCCACCCGTCTGCTGTACCACATGAGTCATTTCATGTGCCAACAAAAGCTTGCCATCGGTTGAACCGGGATTATACTTCCCTTGGTTAAAGAAAATATCCTGCCCGTGAGTAAACGCCTGAGCGCCCAACTCCTGATTCATCTGCACCGCTTCACTGCCTGTATGCACTCGCACACCACTAAAGTCAGAGCCAAAGCGCGGCTCCATAAAGGCTCTCACTTCCTCCGATAAAGGAGAACCCCCACCCTTAGACGTATTCAAACGGCTCTCTACATCTTCAGACGCTTCCGTTCCACCTGCTTGAAATGCCCGTTGCACTAACCCTTGTGTTTGCACCTGCTCAGATAGTCGCCTCTGTACGACAGGCGTAATCGACTGTGCCAACGACCATTTCTGAATTGGGTTATTCTCTTGTGCTAAACGCTGAACTGGAGCTGAATTGTCAGGAGGTGCTGACATAGAAACCACTTGAGCCGCCACTCGGTCAGCTTCTTGCTCGTAGGGATCTCCTGGCGCTCCGACAGTCAGTTTCGTTTGGATTGCTCCTGCCTCTGACGATATCTGCTCAATGTCTTTCCCGGCTGCGGTTGATTGTTCTTGTTGGGGAGAGGCACAATCAGCACATTGCCGTTGAATCGGGTTTTCTGGTGACACTTCAGAAGCCATTCTTACTTGGGGAGTCAGGGTGCGTGCCATCACGGTGGGCATTCTCTGTCCGACGACATCAGCCACTGAAATCCTTGATTCTGACTGAGGCTGCACCGTTGGCGTTTCTGTCTCCTGGGAATCCTTAGCTTCTAGACTTCGCATCACATTCGCGGTGAGTCTATCCGCCGACTCTCTGGAATACTCCCCTATTTCCGGCGACTGAGACGATTTCTGATTTGGCTTGGGTTGAATCGAAAAATGCCCTAACTTAGAAGCACTCTTGCTCTTCTTCTGTGCCGTTGTTGGAGTCCAAGAGGAATTTTTCTTTTGGAGTGGTTTATACATGATGCTGCCTCAGTTGCCTGATGATTTGTCACTTCCGAGCCTGTTGCCTCAATAATTCTGGGTGATTCTCCCATAAGCGAGCGCCTGCCTACTCCTGGGAAACACCTGTAAGCCAAGTGACCCAAGACGTCTTGAGACGTGGCTAAATTATAAACTGTTTTTCCCGAATTTAACTTACACTGAAATATGCCTTAACATAGAAGCCATAAAACATCTGACTGTAAACCTGAAGATATTTAAACAGCCCGATAACATCATGGATACTCCAGCATCGACTAACTGGTATCAAGCCAATTTTCAATATCTCCAGACAGCCGTTAATCAAGTTCGTCAGGTATTGGAAGATACCATTAACCGTGACCAAAATCAGACGAGTCCACTCAGATTTGAGACAACCTTAGCGCCAGACATCTTGGCTTGCCTACAAAATAAGCCTTCAGCCTTAGAGACGCTCTGCACAATCTGTAAGCTTTCTCCCTTCGAGCAATATATTCTATTGTTGTGCGTAGGGATGGAATTAGACAGAAAATTTAAAGTCTTGTGTGCCAAATTTCATGGTCATCCAGACCAAAATCATCCGACTCTGAATTTAGCTTTTGCTACATTTAGTGATGCTAATTTACGTGTTTTCTCTTCCAAATCCCCCTTAGAATACTGGGGACTAATTGAAAGTGGTGATAGTCAAACGCTCTCTCACTCTCCTCTACGTATTAATCGACGCATTTTCTGCTATCTTTTAGGTGAACCCTGTGAGGATGATGACTTGATTGGTATCCTCAAACCTATACCCCCTTTTCCTCCATCTTCTCTTCCCCTGTCCTACCAACAACTCACCGAGCAACTCATCGCCACTTGGTCTCAAAAAACACCGACATCTATCTTTCCTATCGTTCAATTGTGTGGTGCAGAACTAGGAGCAAAACATACCATTGCGGCTGCTGGCTGTAGTGCTTTGAGTTTGCATCTAAATTTAATTTCCGCATCCCTGCTTCCCATCAATCCTCATGAACTCTATCAATTAAAACAGCGGTGTTTACGGGAAGCTATATTAACCAACAGCGCCCTTTTACTCACCTGCGATGAACTGAATCAAACTGATGGGATGCGAGAGTTGGCTATCTCTCAGTTTGTTGAAGATTTAAATCTGCCTTTAATTCTTAGCACTCAAGAACGACAACCACAAAACCAGCGCCCGATGATTACCTTGGATGTGGGTCAACTAAGCCACAGGGAACAAAAGTTGATTTGGGAGTCGTATCTGGGTTCAACAGCGTCAGAATTAAATGGGCAAATCGATACGCTAGTGTCTCATTTTAATCTCAATCCTCTAGCCATTCAAGCCGCTTGTTTATCGCTGGAAGGGATGGAGTTTCCTCCAGTCAAAACCGAGCAACCTAAGGAGAAAGAACCGGAAAAACCTGCTTCCTCTTCAAGGCGTACTCGCAAATCTAAAAGCCAAACGTCAAAACCCAAAATAGAGAATCCTTTTTCTCCGTTGCAAACTCACTTGTGGGATTTTTGTCGCACTCAAGCGCGTCCCCGGTTAGATGATTTAGCACAACGGATTGATGCGGTAGCGACTTGGGAAGAATTGATTTTACCTGAACGAGAAAAAAATACATTACAGGAGATTGCGGCTCATGTTCGACAACGAGCGAAAGTTTATCAAGAGTGGGGATTTGCGGGAAAAGGAGGACGCGGTTTAGGGGTGAGCGCTCTCTTTTCTGGACCCAGTGGTACGGGGAAAACAATGGCGGCGGAAGTATTGGCAAAGGAATTACGCCTGGATGTTTATCGGATTGATTTGAGTGCGGTGGTGAGTAAATATATTGGTGAAACAGAAAAGAATTTACGGCGAATCTTTGATGCAGCGGAAACGGGTGGAGTGATTTTACTGTTTGATGAAGCAGATGCTTTGTTTGGCAAACGAACTCAAGTTAAAGATTCCCATGACCGCCATGCGAATGTGGAAGTGAGTTATTTACTACAACGGATGGAAGCCTATCAAGGGTTGGCAATTTTGACGACGAATCTGTTGGAATCATTAGACCAAGCGTTCCTGCGTCGGATTAATTTTTCGGTTAAATTTCCCTTCCCTGATGCTGAGGCTAGAACTGAGATTTGGCAGCACATTTTTCCTGAAGAGACGCCGACGAAAAACTTGGATATGAAAAAGTTGGGTAAGGTGAATATGGCGGGTGGAAATATCCGCAATATTGCGTTGAATGCGGCGTTTTTAGCGGCTGATGCGGGAGAATCGGTGATGATGAAACATATTTTACAGGCGACTAAAAGTGAATCTCTTAAGTTGGGGAGAATCTTGACCGATGTAGAAATCAGTGGCTGGGTTTGATGGTATCTAAAGAGTCAGAGAAACCCCATGCAAGAGGAGGCGATTGAAATCGCTGCTACACAAACTAAGTTCGCCTGCGCGGACTAGATTATAAAGGGGGTGGCTAACCCGGATTTGGTATGAAATGTCTGGTAAAAATGCAAGGTAGAAGGAAATGATAGTATATCCGGTAGTATCGGACACCCCGCCAGATGTAGGAGGACACGATAGTATAGAAACCTACAATAGGCATGACTTTAGGGGTTGACAATAAAGCATTTTAAGGCACTAAAGTGCCTACTACAAACAGGTCTATTCAGGAAAGTTTTGCTCAGATGAGGCTATGGCTTTAATTGTCTCGATTCCCCATTCTGCTAAGGGATGATTTAGGGTGGCTAAATAGTCCCATCCTTGGCGATACATGAGCAGTAATTCAGCCAGGTTTTGTTTGTCTTTGTCATCCCCAGCCGCTTGTCGTAAAATTTCTGCTAATAATTCTGGCGAATTTAAGTTTAATGTAGTATCTTTTAGGTTAACTTCAGTCAGGTTAGCACCACTGAAATTAGTGTCCTGCAAATTGGCACTATTCATATCTGCCCCAGTCAAATTAGCGCCGACTAAACGCGCATGACTTAAGTCTGCTTCACTTAAATTCGCCTCACTTAAATTCGTCAGACTCAACTCACTCCAACTGAGGTTTGCTTTATATAAATTGGTCTGACTCAAATCAGCGTTAATCAAGTTGGCATTGCTCAAATTCGCTCCGACTATGGTAATGCCAGTTAATTGAGCGCCGATTAATTGAGCGCCGATGAGTTTTGCACCGCTGAGATTGGCGTTAATTAAGTTAGCTTCTATCAGGATGGCATCGGTTAAATTAGTGGCGACTAAGATAGCGCCACTAAGGTTAGTATTCAAGAATAGGGTTTGACTCAAGTTTGACCCAAAGAAAACTGTGTTGCTCAAGTCAGCATGGCTGAAGTTCGCCTCTTGCAGTCTTTCAGCGATTAGTGTTGCACCCTGTAAGTTTATGCCGGAAAAGTTGCGTTGATTTTGGCTATATTGCTGAAGCAGTTGGTTCTCTTTGTCCATTTTTACTGATGATTGGTGTCTTGGTGTCAACTTAGGCTACAGCCCTCACCCCCAACCCCTCTCCCAAGCTTGGGAGAGGGGAGCAAGAGATGCTAATCCATCAAATTAGGTGTGCCGAGCTACTATTTTTTATGCCGTCTGCAAGGCGATTTTTCCGGTGGTTGATCCTGATTCTATAGCTTGATGAGCGCTAACGGCGTCGGGGAGGGGAATGGTTTGAGAGAGGTGAATGTTGAGTTTGCCTTCATCTATCCATTGGGCGCATTGTTCGAGAATCTCGGTTTGGTGTTCCTGGGCTGCTACTAATCCTTGGAGTGTCGGCGTTAGCATGAGTTCTAAGCTAATTCGCAGATTTCGCGATCGCGCTGTTTTCAATTTCCCGATATTATAGTCAGGTTCGAGAATGGTGACCAAATCTCCGTAGACTTTCACGGCGGGAACGGTGTCGTAAAAGGTTTGACCGCCAACCGTATCAAAGGCGACATCTACACCCTTTCCCTCTGTCCAATCTAATGCAGCTTGGGCAAAGTCAGTTTGTTTGTAAAGAATCGGTTCGTCTGCACCTAATTGACGCACTAATCGGGCTTTTTCTTGGGAACTTACCGTGGTGCAAACATCAGCCCCTTTGATTTTGGCAAGCTGAATCGCAACATGTCCCACACCACCCGCACCGCCATGAATCAGCGCCGTTTGTCCGGCTGCTAAGCGCCCTCGGTCATATAAGGCTTCCCAGGCGGTAATTAGCACTAACGGTGCGGCGGCGGCTTCTGTAAAGGATAAGGATTTGGGTTTTCGGGCGACCCAACGTTCATCTACAACCGTGAGTTCGGCATAATTTCCTGTACCCGATTTTCCTAATCCGCCCGCACAGAAATACACCTCATCACCAACCTGAAATCGGCTGACAGCAGAACCCACGGCTTCGACAACACCCGCGCCATCACAGCCTAAAATGGCGGGCATATCGTCAGGGTAGAATGTGCCACGGTTTCGCAGTTTGGTGTCGATGGGGTTAACCCCGGCGGCGTGGAGTCGTACTACTATGTCTCTATCGGTTTGCAGTTTTGGTTCGGGTATGTCCTGCAATTGCAGCACTTCTGGTTTACCCGGAGTAGTCATGACTACGGCTTTCATTCCTTTGTCCTTTGTCTGTTCTTTGTCATTTGTCCTTTGTCATTTGTCCTTTGTCAAGGAATAGGGAATTTTTTTCAAAAACGGTAACATATAGATACAAAATATCTCCTCTGATGCCTGATAACTTATCTGACTTTTCACGGGAAGTCTAGAAACTATTGTAGAGACGCGCCATGGCGCGTCTGGGCGGGTTTAGTTACATCAGGTTGCAACCGAAAAGATAGTTGTAGAGACGTTGCATGCAACGTCTCTACAACTGACTTCCGCCTAGCGTTACTAGCTATTTATACTTAATTCTCGGATCAACTAGCGCATAGGAAATATCAACAACAAGATTAACTAGGACAAAGATAACTGAGACGACAACGACGCCACCTTGAACAACAGGATAGTCTCGTGCCAAAATTCCTTCGTAAATCCAGGAACCAATTCCGGGCCACGAGAAGATAGTTTCGGTTAAAATAGCACCACCTAAAAGTGTACCAAATTGCAACCCAATAATTGTCACCACAGGCAACAAAGCATTTTTTGATCCATGGCGAAGAATTACCCAATGTTCGGGAATACCTTTTGCCCTAGCTGTGCGAATATAGTCTTGGGATAGAACCTCTAACAGAGAAGAACGAGTAATTCGCGCTAAAATGGCTAAGGGAATTGTGCCGAGGGTTAGAGCGGGTAAAATCAGGTGAGATAGAATATCTTGGAATAGGTTGAAATCAAGTTTGAGAATCGCATCTAAGATGTAAAATCCGGTAATCGGTTGAAAATTTAATCCCGCATCAATACTAATCCGTCCACTGGGGGGAAACCAGTTTAAGGTAATGGCAAACAGGTAAATTAAGAGTAATCCAAACCAATATACGGGCATAGAAACCCCCAGTAATGAGCCAATCATGGTTAGGTTATCAACGGGACGATTCTTGTAAACTGCTGCAAAAACGCCAGCCGGAATTCCCAGAATGACGGCGACTATCATGGCGGCTAAGGATAATTCAAAGGTGGCGGGAAAGCGGGTTTTAATTTCATCGATAATCGGAATCCCACTGATAATACTGGTGCCAAAGTCGAGATGGAATAGATTATTGATAAAGGTGAGGTATTGCAGGGGTAGGGGTTGATTTAAACCCAGTTGTTCCCGTAAGGCTTCTACCTGTTCAGGGGTGGCGCGTTCTCCTAGCAGAACTGTTGCGGGATCACCGGGAATTAGGTGGAGGAAGAGAAAGACTAAAAGAGTAATACCCAGGATAACAGGTAACAGGTTGAGTAGACGCTTGATGATATAGTGAGCCATTTTCGGGTTTAATTTTCACCTCAAGTCTTTATCCTATAATGGTTTTTACGATGACTTAAGCAGGTTTTGTAGTAGGCACTTTAGTGCCCATCCGTGTCAACTTAAGCTCAACCCCTCACCCCCAGCCCCTCTCCCACGCCGGGGAGAGGGGAGTAAGAGAATCTGGTTCCCCTTCTCCCACCCCCCTCGTTCCCCCCTACAAGAGGGGGGAGGACAGAGGATGCTATCGCTTTTATTTCAAGGGAGAAGGGGTTAGGGGATGAGGGGGAAATTTTGAGCAGTAAATAGACATAGCTGAAAACCTTGCCAGCATTGGTTTTCGACCTTAAGTTGACACCAATGCTTTAGTGCCATAAGCGCTAAAGCGCAACTACAAACTCTAAAGTTAGTAAGCTGTCATGCCTTTAAATTGGGTATTAGTAGCGAGCAAGATGCAAAGCCTGCGGCATGGCTTCGCTAAACGCACTACAAGGATTTCATGATTATTGATATTTATTAAGGTTTAAATGCCGAACAGCTTACCCTTGGGATTGGGTTTGATATCGATTTTTCTAGATGGCGTGACAAGTAAGCTAGAACTGCGGCATTTTCGACTGACGATTCTGATAGTGTTTTTCACATAACCAAAGGTAGTCCCCGGTATAAGTTGGAAGTCGCTTCAGTCCCAACCGTTGATGATGGGGGTCTTCCTCATCTAAGAAAGAATGTAATGCCAATATTCCCGAACGTTCTGCTTGACTAAGTAAGCCATCGCGCATCCCGGCGGTTCCATCAATCAGGAGTTTATCCTCGCTGAGAATCGTATTGGTTAATTCCTTCATTATCTCCAATTTATATTGAATATTACTGACTTTCATGAAGTCTTCGCCAAAAAACATATTCGCAGCAGGCGCAGTAATTGGGGTTAAGGTTTTCAACACTCCCGCAATTAAATTAGCGTAGGGAGCGATTTTTTCTACCCATTCACGCGGCGCTTTAAACTCATAAATTCCCTTATCGATATCATGGACAGGATGCTGACAATTCGGTTCCTCACACCACAAATGTAGCCGATACTTTTTACTCGTCAACCGTCGCCAGTTCCCCTCCCTCGGTTCCAGGGTAAATAGTCGCGATCCCCGTTTGGATTCGCTGGCGACGGCTTGCATAATTCCCATCACATAGTTGGCGATGCGGCTTTCAAATTCCTGGAGATTCTGCTGAATTTCGGTAAAGCCGCGCTCAACTTTAACTTCAATGCGACTCAATTGTTCCCTAGTATCTTCCTCTTCTAAACCGAAGAGTAAATCAACTATTTTGTGGCGGGTGCGACAAAACTGACAGGGATAGTGAGTATCCCCTTCCTCCAGAAACTGGCGTAATGCACCAATTTCAAATCGTCCCATACAGGCTTTCCCTTGGTTTTTGGTAGGACAAGGAACGGCAAAATAATACCGTCCGGCTAATCCGGGCCAAGTATCAGAAATCAGCTTTTGTAGGGTTTGCTGAAGGATATTGGTAAAGTATTCGGGCCACACCGCCTCAGTATACAGATGAAGTTCTCTGTCTCGCAATTCCAGCATTGCCTCACCATGGGTTTTATTCCGCAGGAACATCCCCTTTTGCCAGTGTAATCGATGGGTTTTCCCATCTGGTTCATGGCGTTGATAAATATAGTCATGGGTGCGAACAATCATCCAGGGAATGAGTCCCGGTGGTGATTCTTCCATCACACAAACGGTAGCAATTCGCCGCCGATTGTTCGCGGGTTCCTCTTCGGGTAGCCAGGGGAGATGGGGACGAATTTGGGGGACGTGTTGCGCGACTATACTGGCGGTTCCATCTTCCAAACGGTAGGAGACATCGTATTTTTCCATCAGTCGCAGGAAGAAGGGATACAATTCTGATGGGTAGCGGGTTTTACCATCGGCTGGATTGTCCCACCATACCTCTAGTAAGCGGTTATCCGATAAGATACCATCCATGTTTTGAGTTGTGCGGTCTTCTAGCACAAAACCAATGGCTTTAGTTAACCATTCTGGCTGTAATACGACATCATCCTGTAACCGTTCATCCTCACTGTAGTAAACGATATACCCTAAATCATGCATTAGGTCAGCTAAGGTTTTTGTGGCAATATCATTTAAACCATGAGTTGAACAGACTGTGGTAAATTCCGTGTAGGAAATCCGAGGTTGATTAATTGCTAAGAGTTCATCCCGTGACTCTCGCCACGCTTTATTGAGTACCACTCCCATTTGGTCAAAGTTTTGAGCGGTTTCAGCCATGATTTGTTTGAGTTGGGCAATACCCACTTTTTCCCCAGTAGCGGGGTCATCGACTAAACTATCGACTTCATGGAAGTCTACAATCATGTCACCAAAATCACGTTTTAGGACAGGTTTATCGATGCGGGCAATATGTTGACCGGATTGGCAATAGGTAGAAATAATAATCACACGCGCCTCATCGCCAACTCGCAGCCGTAGTAGTTTTAGCCAGTCTTCCACTTGACATTGCTGCACACCTCGGCGCGGTTCCCAAACGAGTAAGTAGACGGAACGTTTACTAAAGAAAAATTGGTGGGTGACGCGATAGACTTCTTGACCGCCAAAGTCCCAAGCATTCAGCTTAATTTCAACGTTTTCTTTTTGGGGATGGGGTAGATGGAGCGCTTGAATGGCAATGTCAACGCCATGAGTGGTTGCTTCATTGGTTTGAGGGTCTTTACCTGTTAGTGCTTTCAGCAGGGTGGTTTTTCCTACTCCGCCTTCACCGACTAAAACTAATTTCGCTTCGTAAAACTCTTCACGTTGTTCGGGTTCTTGTATACTTTTTAAATATGCTTTTAGTTCGTCTAGTCCACTTTGATATGCACTTCTTACAACAGGGTTAAGGGGATTATTGTCTAAAATCAGCTTTTGTAGGTTAGTTAATTGACCGATACATTCCGGTATCTCTGTTATTTGGTTTTCCGTTAAAGAAAGCTCTTGAAGGTTAATTAATTGACCGATACATTCGGGTATTTCAGTTATTTTATTATCATCTAAATCCAGCTCCTGAAGGTTATTTAGCTGACCGATACATTCGGGTATCTCTGTTATTTGATTTTTCCATAAATTCAGAATCTGAAGGTTATTTAGCTGACCGATACATTCGGGCATCTCTGTTATTTGATTTTTCCATAAATTCAGAATCTGAAGGTTATTTAGCTGACCGATACATTCGGGCATCTCTGTTATTTGATTTCCCCCAAAATACAGCAATTGAAGATTAGTTAATTTGCCGATGAATTCCGGTATCTCTGTTATTTGATTTCCGGTTAAACCCAGATTTTGAAGGTTAGTTAATTTGCCGATGAATTCCGGTATCTCTGTTATTTGATTTCCGATTAAAACCAGATTTTGAAGGTTAGTCAATTGACCGATACATTCCGGTATCTCTGTTATCTTATTGTCATGTAAATAAAGATTTTGAAGATTAGTCAATTGACTGATACATTCCGGTATCTCTGTTATTTGATTCCTCGACAAACCCAGCAATTGCAAGTTATTTAAATAACCAATAAATTTCGGTATCTCTGTTATTTGATTTGCTGACAAGCTTAGCTTTTTTAGGTTGGTTAATTGACCGATAAATTCCGGTATCTCTGTTATTTGATTTTCCCATAAACCCAGAAACCGTAGGTTAGTTAATTGACTAATGCATCCCGGAATTTCTGTTATTTTATTTTTCCCTATAATCAGCTTTTTCAGGTTAGTTAATTGACCGATACATTCCGGTATCTCTGTTATTTGATTTTCCCTTAAATCCAGCTCTTGAAGGTTAGTCAATTGACCAATACATTCCGGTATCTCTGTAATACCTTTTCCCGACAAATCCAGCTCGGTTACTCCTTCACGGGCTGCCTTCTCAATAATTTCGAGTAATTCTGATCTATCCGTCATTCTATCTCGTCCTCACTCAAAGCCACCGGAAAAGGATTACAGCATCTCTTAACTTGGCACAACTCAAGCTAGTCTCTCGCAGCTTTCCACCTCTACTACCTTAACCGATAAATTCTCCAATGGGAATCTTCCCCGTTATTCGCCTTCAAGTTTTCCCCAGCAGCGATAATACCGAGTTGTGTTCTAATATGTCATTCTGAGCGAAGCGAAGAATCTGGATAGATGCTTCGCTACACTCCGTTACGCTCAGCATGACAAATTCTATCTTAGACTGCAACTTGGTATAAGACCCAATTGCCGAGTAAACTGTTCGGTTCGCCGGAATTTAGAAAACCTCTCTCCAAACCTCTCTCCTGCTCTTGAGAGGCTTTGATACCGAGTTGTGTTCTAATATGTCATTCTGAACGAAGCGAAGAATCTGGATAGATGCTTCGCTACACTCCGTTACGCTCAGCATGACAAATTCTATCTTAGACTGCAACTTGGTATAAGACCCAATTGCCGAGTAAACTGTTCGGTTGCCGGAATCTAGAAAACCTCTCTCCAAACCTCTCTCCTGCAAGGAGAGAGGCTTTGAATTGTCCTCCTTCCGTGCCAAAAAAAAAACGAAGCATCCTTTTATTTTCTCATATAAGCTCCATCGTTGTAGTGTCTATAGGCTTAAGGTGATCCTTTACCCAAGGCTCAATTTTATCTTCTGTTAAAATATCTGCGCCAAGTTCAGAATACATTGAAGTTACTTTTTGATAAGTTCTTTTATAGGCAGGATATTTTGGGTTAGGTGGTAATGTCACAATAGCTAAAGGGAAATCAGGTTGATGTTCCTTGACGTCAGAAATCTTCCAAGCAATTGAATTTTGAAGATCTGCCTTGACTTGAACTTCAAAGGAAATACCTTGAGCGGCAAAATAAGGTTTTCCATTAGCAACGACAACATCAAATTCATGTTTTTCAAAATGCCCCGACAATGAATAATTTTTTTTGACTAGATCTTTTGCTCTATCTCCAAGAATATTCTTAATTTTCCTCCTAGTCACTTGCACCGCAAAAGCGCGATCGCGCGGCTTTGGCTTCTCCGGTTGCTCAAGCAAACAGGTATCAGCAATATCAGCTAAAAGGCTTTCTACATCGTCTAGAGAACCACGCGGTTCAGTCAACTGAATGCTATTAAACCAATTCTGAGCGACTCTGATTAAACGTTCCTGCTTGGGAGTCTCATTCGGCGAATCTCCCGGAAACAATAATCCATCAGCAGCCGCATCCTCCATGCGACTCGCGAAATCTTTGAGGAAATGAATATCTTCCGTTCCAAAGCGTTTTACCCGTTCCCAATTGCTTAGAAATCGAACACACACCCGATTATCATCAAAGGCAAGCACACCAATATTGATCCGCTCATCAGCAATCGGATTGGGAACGTATTGAACGATACTGTATCGACTAACCATTGCTCTTGCCTTCTTTTGATAACTACTCTTCACTAGATACCACTTGGCTATTTCTTCCTCCTTTACTACTGACATTTCCTTCCCCTTGACTCAATGTCGTTTCACCTCAATTTGTCAACTTATAATAAGTTAAACTATTCTTTCCCCCAGAACGGTTTAATTTTTTCAATCAGAGTCTCGTCTCAACAAAACGTCATAATTGCTCGTTTTTTACCTCTTTTTGGGAAAACGCTACGAAGTTTCAGGGGTTACAGCGATTGTGAGAGAGTTGTGTGATTTTCAGGTATACTATTTATGGTGGGTTTTTTGTGGGCAAAATTAATCTTGACACAGCTAAATCCCTTGAATAATCGTAAAACTTTGTATAATTCATAGTTTTCGCCTCACCCCCCATGTCTCGTTGGATGCATATATTTTTTTTAAGTTTAGATAAAAATTATGACTCAGTATTGACAAAAACACAGATGACACAGAAGGGATGATGCAGACAGAAGCCTGAATAGTGAGAGACACAGATTGACACAGAGAATTCAATAATTTCCTCAAAAATTTAATCATCTTTTTCGTTCAAGTCAATCTACAAGAGTAATAGGGATTGAGTGAATTAAGGGTTTGTGGTCAACGCTATACTTTTAATGGCGAAGACAGCGCAACTACAAGCGCAACTACAAACCTTGGCTTATTGTCTCAAAGGGTTCTGAACCTAAGGGACTGGGTGTCCACCCGGTAACGGTTTTGCGTTTTGCCAATAAGGGTTGGGAGTGAACGATGGGTAATCGGACGGCTTCTTGGGCTAAAATTTCATCCACTTGGGCATAAATTTGAGTCCGTTCGGCTTGATCAGTTGTCGCCCTTCCCTGTTCTAAAAGTTGGAGAATTTCCTCATTTTTCCAGCCGCCTAAATCCTCGGTGGCGCCGGGACCAAAATGAGCATAGTAAAAGTTATCAGGATCACCATAATCCCCTGTCCATCCCAACATAAAAGCCTGAAATCCTGGTGATTTTCGCCGATCCTCTAAATAGGCTGCCCAATCTTTGGTTTGTAAGTTGACATTAATTCCGATCGCACTTAATTCAGCGGCTATCGCTTCCGCGATGGGTTTGGGTGTGGGAAAATAGGGACGACTGACGGGCATATACCACAAATCTAGGTCAAAGCCATTGGGATACCCTGCATCAGCAATCAGTTGTTGGGCTTGTTGAGGATTGTAGGAATAGTTGATAATTTGCTCAGACTGATACTCCGAGAGAGACGGTGGGGTAAAATGGTTATCATGTTGACCCAATTCTCCCCAGAAGGCGGGGACAATTTCTGAGGAGTTAATAGCTTGCGCGATCGCACGACGGACTTCTACCTTAGAAAAGGGTTCATAGCTGGGATTTAGTGCCAAATAGCCGACGTTAAATGAAGGACGAAATACGGCGTCTAGGTTGGCATCATTTTCAATTTCAGGGAGTTGATCCGGGGATAAATCTACCGTAAAATTAATCGTACCCGCCCGTAATTGTGCCAACCGTGCCGACGGATCAGTAATGAAGCGAATCACTAACTGATCAGACTTGGGTAAATCCGGTTTCCAATAATTCGGATTCTTGTCCAGAACAATGCGATCGCCAGTCCGCCATTCTTTAAATATAAACGGTCCCGTACCCACTGCCAAGGATGCCGGAGTACCATAATCTGCCCCAGCTTGTTGAATCGCATCGGGACTGGCCATCCCAAAATAACCCGAAGCTATCGCCGCCGGAAATGCGGCAAACGGTTGCTGAAGAATAAACTCAATCGTATTATCATCCGCGACAACAATATCTTGCAAAATTGAGTCCGGACTTCCCTTATACCCGCCAAACAAATTCGCCCAAATCTCATAATTTTTCCCTGCATCCCGATAGCCAAACTCACTGTCGGGATTCCACCAGCGCTCTACATTAAACCTTACCGCTTCGGCATTAAAATCGCTACCATCATGAAATTGAACATCATCGCGTAGCTTAAACGTCCACGTCTTCCCATCCTCAGATACTCTCCACTCCGTCGCCAACCCCGGTTCTAACTCCGTGGTTCCCGGTTTAATACTCAGCAGCGTATTGTAGATTTGATGCTGCACAACAATCGAATTGCCGTCGGTAATATTTCCCGGTTCCAGGTTCACCGGTTGTCCACCAGAACCATAAACCAGCGTATCAGCCGGAATCGCGGAAGTATCGTTAGTTTGGGGAGACTGAGTATCACAATTCGCCAGCCCTAACGCCAAAGCCAAGCCGACAATAACCAACAGAATAAACCGAATCAGCGATCGTTTAGGCGATGCGATCGCACATGGCATTTCAGAGGACACAGCAAAACCCATAAACTCTGATCAAATCTTACCTTACGTTCGTAGTCAGGGAACCTTAGCCTTAAACTTACAACCGATTGCCATACACCACTAACCCCCTCTGCGTTCTCTGCGTAAACCTCTGCGTTCTCTGCGTTAAAAAAATATAATGACTAACGGATTTGAACCTATAGCCTTTCTGGATGCACGTCAGTAGGGCGCAGGTTTTCTGGGCGCATGTCGGTGCGCCCCTACACATCTTGAACCAACTCAGCCGATGGAGTCACTACCGTATTCCGATCCTTTCTCGCCTTTCTTACTTCAACCAACGCCTCCTTAATCACAACAGCCGTTGGTACCGCCACAATCACCCCCAACAATCCTCCCACCCGGACACCAATTAACAGAGAAATAAACACCCAAAACGGATTTAATCCCGTAACACGGCCAAAAATTCTCGGCGCTAATAAATTTTCCACAAGTTGCTGAAAAACCACCGCCACAGCTAATACCTGAACCCCTAAACCAATATCTCGCAAAGCCACAAGTAGCGTCACTAAAGCTATCCCCACAGAACCACCAAAGGGAACCAGTGCCATAACTCCAATTGTAAACCCAAATAGCAACCCAAACGGAACCTTGAGTAAGATAAATAGCGAAATTAACCCCGACGCCATACAAGTAGCAATAATAATCTGCCCGATAAAATAGTTTTGGAAGCTTAAGCGTAGAGTATTCGACGCTGATCTCTGTACTTTATTGGGTAACCATTCAATTAAACTACGCCAGACTTCCCGACCATGCTGGAGTAAATAGAATGTGGAAATAATTATTAATAATACATCCAAAACCTTGGTTACTGTAAACACAGCTAAATTTAGGGTCAGATTCAAGCTTTTAGACGCAATAACTTGCAATTGTCCCTTCAGTCGGTCATTGATTTGAATAATTAAACCATCCAGGCTAATCGGCAAGTTTAAATCTTCCAACCTGTGATCCAACATGATTAACTGACGCCGCCCGGAATCGAACCATTCGGGTAAACGACTCACCAATTGTTGGGCTTGAGTAATAACTAGGGGAAATAACGTTACGCCAATTGCAAACAACAGCAACAGCGCCACTAGAAATACGAATAACGCGGCTAATCCTCGCTTAATTCCCAGGGTTTCTAACCAGCTTACCGGATAGTTCAATAGGAAGGCTAACAGGGAAGCCGCTAACACCGTGACAAGTAGGGATTCAAAATAGGCGAAAATTTCCGAAAATGCCCATGCATTCAACACCGCCAAAGGTGCAGCCAAAGCGATGACTAATAATCGTGATGGGGGAGTTAGGGACTCCCACCAGCGCATTAACCTATTTTTGGGTGTGGATGACCCGGAATTGACCATCTAAGTAGGTGGGGACAATTGAAGTTAACGGTACGGTGGTGATCGTCATTTGTCATTAACGATTTCTCACTCACTCATCCTAACTAAGAATTACAGGTTTGCAGGAACTCAAAATTTGCTGTAGATTAACCACATCACCAATAACCGCGATCGCAGGGGCTTCAAATCCAGTGGCGTCCACTTGCTGCACAATGGTGTCCAGAGTACCAATCAAGTAGTCTTGCTGCGGTGTCGTTCCCCAGCGAATCAAAGCCACCGGGGTGTCTGGAGAACGTCCCGCCGCGATAACTTGCGCCACGATATTGCCCAGATTATGCACCCCCATATAGATTACAATCGTTTCACTTCCCTGGGCGATCGCCTGCCAATTAACTTGAGGGCGATACTTACCCACCGCTTCGTGTCCGGTGACAAAGGTCACGGATGAACTATACTGGCGATGGGTTAGGGGAATTCCCACATAAGCAGGTGCGGCAATCCCCGACGTGATCCCCGGAACCACTTCCACCGATACACCCGCCCGGATTAAATCCTCCATTTCTTCCCCACCGCGCCCAAATACAAAGGGATCACCCCCTTTAAGACGCACGACAACGGCATTGGTTTTGGCTTTTTCAATCAGTAACTGTGTCGTTTGTTCCTGGGGTAAGGAATGACGCCCACGCCGTTTTCCGCCATTAATTTTTTCCGCCTTGGGGTTAATCATTGCCAAAATTGGCGCACTGACTAAAGCGTCGTAAATTACCACATCGGCATGTTCTAACAAGGTTTTACCTTTCAGGGTAAATAATCCAGGATCTCCGGGACCCGCGCCGACTAAATAGACTTTACCAAGATAGTTGGGTTGATTCATAATCATTCAATAAAACCATTCATTTCAATTAATATATGCGCTCATGTTCCAGGCTTAAGGATCTCATAAGTAGGTTGGTGGAAATAAACTCAACTATGTTAAGTGATGTAAATAGACCTCTTTCCCCTGACAAAGGACGAATGACGTAGCTTGCTTGGAGCGAACGCGAGTTCTCCACCGCCCGCCTTTTATTGTGCCGACCTACTTATCTCATCCTTCATCCCTATAATCTATGGGGACTACCCAATTCATCTCGTTACTTAGGATACATAATCCGCACACAAATGACATTTTTACATATTAACCATGCGACATTAACATTTATTACCGGATGTTGCCTGACAAATCGGTCAGCAATCTCGCTTTTGTGAGCATAAAGGTCAAAACCGTTTATTCTGTGGTAACCCACATTCCGCTTTAATCGCCGTGGCAAAAGCGGGTTATAAACGCGGATTGGGTATTATTTGGTATTATTGGTGAGGCAGGGCGGGTTTCGTTATTCAGTTAGTTCTGACTAGCTAAATTGATTCCCTAAACCCGCCCCTACGGTTGTCAAAATGTTTAGTAACTATCCACAATAAATTGAAAAATACCAAGTAGTTTTTCCCGTTCATTAATATAATATCTATGGTTATCCACAAAAACACAACTGCCCTCTAGCTTCAAAAATTGCCAGTCTTCTCCAGTAGTCACACAGCCGTAAATCCCAGTAATTGAGTTATCTTCTAGCTCATTGAAGCGTTGCGCTCCCAACATTTGAGCAATGCACTGACCTAAACCGCCTTTGATATCGCCTTTTTTCGCTTCTACCAAAGAAATAATCGGAGCCTGCATGGTCAGAGAAATTGGACTTTTAGCCAAGATAAAATCACATTCTCCTTTCAACCCCTGCTCCTCGTCTACATCGAGATTTTCGCCAGAATAGATGGATAGTTTATTCGGATTTCGTCGCTCTAGCTCAATTAAAATTGGGGCAATAATAAATTCTGATCGGGCTTTTTCACTGGACGAAGCCAGGGCTAACTTAAGGCTATAGCTAAGGGTTTCCTCTAGCCAGTTACTTGGTTCTAAAGTAGCAACATTACTGAAAAGCTGAACAGTTTGTTCTGTTAGTCCAAAGACCTTTTTGACCTGATTCAATGAAAAATCGCTGTATGCCATAGCAGCCGTTCAGAACTAATCCGACAAAATTAAACTTAACCGCCTACATTTAGACAAGGGCGAGTCGAGACAGGTTAATTCTAACACCGCCTACGATGAGCAGCGACTCGCCCCTACAACCAACCGCGATAATTGCCCCAATTTATCTACGTAAAAATGAGGTAAATTATTGTATAAAAATTAATTCAACGTTATACCTATCAGCCGTCACCCGTTCCTGGGAAAGCCGAGGAATTGACTGTCGCCTTGCTAATATACTGCAAAATTCGCTCAAAGTCACGACGAATTTCAGCTAATTGTTTTGCGTCTTTGTTAGAACCCGCGATCGCGTCTAGTTCCTGCTGACGTCTGACGCCAATCTGTTGCTCAAGTTTCCGATAGGTTTGTTGTTCTACCGTCCAGAGTTGAGCATTAATTTGATGCTCTAGATGTTTAGCAATTGCCTGAAATTGACTGGTAATATAACGGATAATATCGTTCATTTGCTTTTCTCTATCCGCTGGGTATTCCCCAGTATCCGGTTCAGGTTTTTCCGAGAAAATGATCGTTGCCGAACTTAAGAAGTGGGAAATATGGATAATTGGAGTCATCGCTTCTACCGACTGCCAAGGTTTAACTTGAAACTCGGCTAAATTTTGAGGATAGTTTTCTGACATTGCCTTAATGGTATCCCTAAAGGTTTTCAGCCAATGCAATTGATGATGGATGCGTTGTACCTTTTTAGAGTTACCAGAATTGTGATTATCCTGTTTAGCCTGTTCCCACGATTCCAGTAAAATTTGCACCAGATTTCCTTTTAGTATTGTTACGATAGTTTGGTGTAGGGATATCATCGCCTCGTTTAGAGTATTGGTTATTTTTTCACCAGCTTGTTCATAATGGTTTTGAATATTCAGTTCAGTCCGCTGAGTCAATTGTTCAAAGTTCAGTTGACTACCCAAGGCTACTTGCAGGATATCGCCTTCTTGAGTAATCGCGGCGGATAGGCGCAGGATTATCCCCTGAATTTTAATCCGCAGGCGATCGCGTTCTTGGTGTAGACTACGAGTTAGGCGGGTAAGTAGTTCTAAGAATATGGTGTCTTGGGGGGTAGTACGACTGATATGCAACTGCGCGTCATCTACACAGCTTAAAGCGATGCGAATCGGGGTATCAAAGCGGGTCAAATACCCTCGTTGTTCGACAAAGGTATCCCAGGTATCAATGAATGTAGCAAAACGACTCACGTCTCTGAGAAATTTATCCCCAGAATCGATTCCTTCACAGTAGTCTTTGGCATCGATAAAACATAAGGGAAATTCATCCAGGTTATAGGGATGTAAAGCTTCAGCTAAACTGCGGCGATAGTTCGCCCTTTTTTCCCGTTCCTCACCCGCCTCCTCGGACATTTTATTAATCACCAGCATCATTTTCCAGCGATAACCTTGGCGGTAGGCTAACTGCTTAAAATTTTCCACTGTTATTGCGTCAAACAGCATCGAAGTGAGACAGAAAATCAACAAATCCGCCTTCGCGATCGCACTATAGGTTATTTCATCATGATCCTGCCGTTCTGTAAAGAGTCCAGGGGTATCGATGAGTTCAATTCCCTGCCAATTATAACGGGTGATCTGATCAGTTGTAATATCGGAATGAATAGCAATATCTCGCCGCCCTGTCAACGCCGAAATTAGGGTGGATTTCCCCGCGCCATATTGTCCAACTACGACAACACTCAGCATTCCCTGATGGCGATAGGTATTAAGTTCCTGTCGTAGTTTTTGACGAATTTCAGTTAGAGGCGTGCGATTTATTTTCGCCAAGTATTTGTCAAACTTTATACAAGCTGTCGTTAACTTAGACGCGACAACCGCTGATTTAAATTGATTCGTCATTTGTTGATTATCATTCGTCTTATGTCATTCGTCTTATGTACAGTCGGGGCGGGTTTAGTTACATCTGGATGTAACCAAAAAGATAGTAGTGAAACCCGCCCCTACACCATCTTCTCCATCTCCCCCTGCTCCCCCTGCTCCCAGACGTAGCATGCTACGTCTCTACATTACTCCCTCATCTACTGAAGCCGATGCATCGACACATCTTCTTGCAAAATTCGATTAATTTCCTGGCTGTCTAGATGAGAACGGACTTGAAATTTGGTTTGAATATCAATCTGTTTACCAAACTCCCGTTTCACTTGGGTAACTGTTTTATTAATTCCGGCTTCAGTCAAGGGTTCATAGTGGCTTTGACACCAATCAACAATCCGCTTGCTATACGCCCTATTAAGTCGATTAATTGTATTACTGAGTTGTTGCTGAGGCTGATTAAACTGTTTTGAAATTAGCTCAAACTCTTGAATCAGTCCTTCAATATATCGAATAATACTTCCGGCTGCATGGCGGTAATACTCGCGAAAAATATTAGCCGCTTGTTCCTCAATTTTGCGTTGACTGGCTCGGATTTGTGGCGTTAATAACTTAGACAACCGTTGAACGGCAAAGTTGCGTTTTTGTTCGCGGGTTGTAAAAATGCCTAAAATGCTATTCAGCACAACTGCCCCCATCATCACCGTTTTGTTCACCGAGGGACTAAAATGAGTAACCAGGCTTTGGGAGAGTCTCAAGAAACTCCCGCCAATTTGTGCAGCATTATCACTGTACAGATCAACAGGACTTGGGAAAAATCGTAAATCATCCCCACCACTATAAGCCATTAATTGTAAATCGGTTCCCAGTTCAGATAAAGCAATTTCTACATCACGATTAAAGTTTTGCACCGTTGTTTGATAGGCATGTTGCAGGCGATCATCAATTTGCAGCGCTTGCAGTTTATAGTCCCAATTTTGTCTTAAGCTTTCCTGACTGAAGTTCCAATTGGATTCAGCGAAATCGGGTAAACTATTGAAAATATCTTGGAAAATGCTGCCAATTTGATACTGGAGGAATTCCAGATGATCCTTACCCGCCGTTTTGATTTGCGCCTGCAAGGTTTCTCGTTGACGGGTGAGAGTCGCACTCAATTGTTGATAGCTTTGACGTTTCTGACTCATCCAGTGGTAGGGGCGTTCAATTGTCCCTACAGTGGAACCCAGAAGCGTTTGCGATCGCCGAATCGCGCCATGCTTAACTAGGGATTCGCGGATGGAGTCTAAAAAGTCCTGGATGCGACTGGCTTTGAACAGTTTCTCCTGATTGGCTTGGTGTTCGGGTTCGCTTGCCATTTGCGCCGCCAGCAGCATGACGGGAATAATATCAAAATAGTCGTTGGCATAATGATTTTGGGCATAGCGACGGATGCGATCAATATGTCCGCCAATCCCACTATTTCCTTCTAGCGTAAAGAGTTTATCGGGATTCTTTAAGAAATAGTCTAAGCGACGCGGATCACGCAGATTATATTTCAGGTTGAGTAGCATAATTAAGGGTTTTGCCTTGGCTTTTAACTGCTGCAAGAATTGGAACTCGGTTTCTTGGATGCTGTCATTGGTGACGACATAGCAAATCAGATCCGATTCTTCAATCACACTTTCAACAATTTCCTCTTCACTTTTCCCCCCTGGTGCGCCAATTCCGGGGGTATCGATAATGCGAATATTTTTCCAATCATACACTCGATTAAAGCGAGTCGTCCGTTGTCCCCCACTACCAATTGCTTCCCAGCCTTCCCCAATAATAATCGCATGGAGGGTACTTTTCCCGACTTTGGTTTTCCCCATAACCGCCAGACTAAAATGGTGCAGGGCGCGTTGTTTTGCCCAGAGGGATTCGCGTACACTATCCAGTTCTTCTCCAATCTCGGCGGCTAGGGTTTGTTGGGTTTGGTTGAATTGATTGATCAGTTCTTGCGTGGTTGGGTTCGTCGGCTGCTGATGAATGGTTTTCTGGAGGTTTTCTAGGGTGAGTTTTAGGGTTTGATTTAAGCCGATTAACGTAGACTCAGTATCCGTGAGTGCGGTTTCAGTGAAGCGATAATTTTCCCCAGCGATAATGCTATTGCGTTGTACCGCTTCTTCGTAGTCGGGTCCAGCTAAGAGGATTTGCCGTTGCAATTGAACAATGCGGCGTCCCAGAGTTTCGGGGGCGAAGGTGGCAAGTTTAGCGATTAAGGTGCGGGATAAGATAGACTCTGCACCCATGAGTAATATCGCGCTGAGTGAGAGTTTCTCGGTTTGAGAATCCCTGTCTCTTGCCCGATTAGCTTGCAGAGATTGGGCTTGAGTGATCATCTGTTCCACCTCTGTCGCATCCCAGTGCCAAATCTGCGCCACCTGGGCAATCATTTGCTGTTCCAAGGGGGAAAAGAGTCCATCGACATAAGCGATCGCCAGGAGTTGCTGCATCGCTTCGGGTTGCTGTTCGGGGGGGATTTGCTGGGCGATATCCTTGATAGGGAGGAGAGTTTTCTCTTGGGCGAGAATTTTCTCCATTTCGTGGATTGTCTGTTGTCCCACCTGAGTTTGATCTGCCAATTCATGCAAGAGTTTCGACTCTTCCCGATGAATTTGGCGATCGGCACAGACTAGATGGGTGAGTAAGAGAAGCGGGTAGTCGAGGGGTTCACTAGCCATGGGAGTGGTGTTGGGTAGGGTTACCTGGGGGTAAATGCTGGGGGTTAGGGATACCATGATATCGGAAAGCACAATAGATTCTCCTATACAGTTCCCAACGAAAGCGATCGCTTTCCCGGATGCTTTGACTGCAAACACCCAGGGGGAAGATGGGGAAGAGGGTTAAACGTGAAAATGCCTAATAATATGTAGGGGCGGGTTTAGGGACAAAATCAAGAAACCCACCTCAAACCAAACAACAAAACCCGCCCGAATCCCAACTTAATAATTTGAGATGAAGACAAATAAAGCCTTCTATAAGCTGATAGCCAATAACTGTGGTTCCTGGGAAATTTAGTAGTTCTTCAATAGCACCAATCATGGTTCAACTTCCTGCCAGATCAGATTCCTGTCAGATCAGATAACGACGCTCCGAGAGTAGAGACCTACTATGCTACCTCTAGACCCCCCAAGAGGGCTTCCAGTAAGATGGGATTATCGTGGACTTCACCAAATGCCTGGAGTAAACCCTGAGTATCTGGCATAGTTGTGTTCTCCTTCTCATTAAGTTGGCGTTATTGCCAGTGTCTAGGGTTACTGTAGCACGCTCATGTGAATTGGGTTAGTAACTAAGGGAAGAGATTGGGAGAAGGGAGATCAGGAAGAAGAGGGAGAGGGGCTTCCACCCTGCCGCTCTTTCCTGTGAGAGAATAATAGACGGTGTTCTCATATCAGAAGCGACTATGCAAACCAGCGATCGCACAGCTATCAATTCCCACTCTCAACGTCCTCTATTCCCCGCCCGGACAGCAACCGTGAGACGTACCACGGGTGAAACCGATGTCCAGGTTAGCCTGAATTTCAATGGTACAGGAACCTGTCGTGCGGACACAGGTATCCCCTTTTTGGATCACATGTTGCATCAGCTATCCTCTCATGGGTTAATTGATTTAGACGTGAAAGCCACGGGTGATATCGAAATTGACGATCACCATACCAATGAAGACGTGGGCATTACACTGGGACAGGCGTTTGCTCAAGCATTAAGCGATCGCAAAGGGATTGTCCGTTTTGGTCATTTTATCGCACCCTTAGATGAGGCATTAGTCCAAGTGGCACTGGATTTTTCGGGGCGTCCTCATTTAAGCTATGGCTTGGAGATTCCCACTCAACGGGTTGGCACCTATGACACGCAACTGGTGCGGGAATTCTTTGTCGCATTGGTGAACCATAGCCAAATGACGTTGCACATCCGCCAACTGGATGGAATTAATTCTCATCATATTATCGAAGCCACATTTAAAGCCTTTGCGCGATCGGTCCGTATGGCAACAGAAATTGATCCCCGTCGCGCTGAAATGATTCCCAGTTCTAAGGGGGTTTTGTGACTTAATGGTGAGTTGATTTCACTCCTAAAATGGCTCATCGGCGCGGAGAATAATCAAAGGGTATTTCGGTGACAAATGACGAATGATGTAGCTTGCTTCTCGATGAAAGCGAGTATGACAAATGACAAATAACGAATGACAAATTAAACCATTGGCGGAATCATTAATCCTTTGAGCGATCGCGCTTTTTCTAGACTCAACCCTTTACACTGCACTAGCACAGTAAAACCGCCCAATCCCGTAGGATCGATCAGTTGATGTAAAGCATCCCGACGCTGCATAATTCTAATCACATCCTGCGCCCCCGCCATCGCTTGTCCCTGATGGCTTCCTAATCCTGACAGTGCTGAGATGCGATCGCCTAATCCTAATGCCATTAAAAACAACCCTTGTTTAGTCAATTCTACGGTTTGTAATCCAGACAATTCTCCTTGCCGTTCCAACGCCGTAAAATTCACATGAGCGGTAATATCTTGTTGCCCAACATTTACATAAGGATTATCATGATGGCGGTGACGATAATAGCATTTTAATGTTCCCTGATGTCGGACGGGTAAATAATAGCGATCGGCAGAATACCCATAGTCAATCGTGAGCAAAAATCCTCGTTGTAGCTTATTGGTAATCGTCTCCATCCAATCCAACGCTGCCAAATTCACTTCAGTTCGATAGCCATCTGGATACGCACCTGAATATAAATCAATTCCTATCCATTGAAAATACTCGTTTAACTGAGGTGTAGAACTATCATTGGTAACTTCGCCAAAATGAATCTCATCTCCTTCTGTCGTTACCGTTGTCACATACACTTCCCGAAGCTTTCCCTTTTCCAGCACAACTTGATGCACTGGAAAGGCATCCACGAGTTCATTAGAAAAACAACACCCGATAATTGAATTATCGGGTATTTCATCAAAGGTACACCAGCGTAACGGTAAACCCGGTAGATTCAACTGGGTTAAAACTTGCTGTTGTTTACTGATCAATCCC
The DNA here is from genome assembly GCF_000155555.1 of Coleofasciculus chthonoplastes PCC 7420. Taxonomy (GTDB): domain Bacteria; phylum Cyanobacteriota; class Cyanobacteriia; order Cyanobacteriales; family Coleofasciculaceae; genus Coleofasciculus; species Coleofasciculus chthonoplastes_A. The sequence continues at coordinate 290,825 of NZ_DS989843.1, read as the reverse complement.
GCTGCTTTTTCGACAATGATATAGTCTAACGCCGCAAAACAGTCTGGATACTGTCGATATAAATAATTCAAAACATCAGCCGCAACCAATCCTTGACCCGCCCCCATTTCCACCAATGTAAAGGGTTCGGGGTATTCCAGAATCTCCCAGATTTGGGCGAACTGTTCTGCCAGTAACTCACCAAAATCATGACCCAGATGGGACGAGGTAAAAAAGTCTCCTTCAGAGCCAATATTAACTGCACCCGTAGCATAATATCCCTGTTGGGGATGATAGAGGACTAAATCCATATATTCGGCAAATGAAATACGCCGATTTGGTGTCGCCACAATTGTATCGGCAATTAGGTGTCTTAAGGATTTATCTTGGGGGGATAATGACATGAGTACAGATTTGGTAACCGAGTAGAGACTCGGGGAAGCAGAGGAAGCCTGTAGAGATGCGATCCAGAAGCGTCTGGAAAGCAGGGGTTGTAGGGGCGAGTCGCTGCATAAATGTGGAGGGTAAGAATTAACCTGTCTCGACTCGCCCCAGTCTCAATCGTTAATCTCAGAAAGGGGACTGTATTATTTAAATCATTAAAGAGCGCCCCCACAAACTGATATCAATTAACCAAGGGCTGAGTCGCGATCGCGTCGAGTCCCACCGATTTCAATAAGTCTGCCCAAGCCACTTGAAAGGAGGAATCCTGTGGATTAGATTGTCTAAGTTGAGCCAGGGTTGTTAGAGTATCGAACCAAATGCCATTTGCCCCATACTGGAGAGCCTGTTCCAGCAAAGGTTCTCCGTCTAGCTGATTTAATGTTCCATTCGGCTTAATCCGTTTAATCACGCCTTGGACTCCGGGACTATCGGGCGTAACTTGTGCGCCACAAATCATCAGAAATGACCAATGATACGTTTTACCAACTTCTAGCTTGGATGCTTCATCGGGGAGCTTTAGGCGCAGAATCCCTGCTTGTTTGGGCATGGGCAAGGTTGTTTCGTAATAATAATCCTCATTTTCGTCCTTAAGCACAAAGAGTGCCTGCTTTGCTGTGGTTTTAGGGACGTAAACAAAAAATGTCGGGCGCTCTGCAACGGTCAATCCTTGGCGAGTCGTGGGCATTACAGGGGTAATCCTTGGGTCAAGTGCCTTGGCGTCTTGAGGACATCCACCATCACGAGTTCCTCCTCCTTGTCTATTGTTGGGTAAGAGTGGCTCACCCGTTGATGGCGGTGTGAAACTTACCGTCACCATCGACCGACTGGCTAACGTTCTACCCGGCATAACCTCTTGCGCCTGCACGGGTAGCCCCTCAATCGGCAGGATGTTCCACAACAGACTGAGGACAAAGAAGCTAATATAAGTGTAGTAATGTTGCCAAGTCATGAGCATAATCCTCTTGAACAGTAAATGCCTTGGCTAATGACACTATTAATATTAAACAATTTTGTTTATAATAGCCAGTCTTCACCCCTAGATTTTACTCAACCCATAGGAGTAAAAATTGAGAAAATTTATGATGACTCGCAATAAACCGATTTACTCCCTAGAGCGCAAGATTTCAGTTGCACTTGCATCCTAATGAGAGTCCTGATTCAGACGGAGTAGAGACGCGCCATAGCGCGTCTGGAAGCTGGGGATGTTAGCAAAGCTGATAAAAAGTATCGTTTGTTACAGAAATATTTTATCGACTAACTATGGCTTGCTGCATAAAGCCGAAACCATTAACTATCAAGGCTTTGAGTGGCATTGATATTTGCTCTTCTTCAAGGAAAAAAGGTCAAACCCTTTCATATCCTTGCACCACTATCAGGGAAAATGTACCATTGCTACCCCTGCTCCCTCTGCTCCCCCTGCTACCCCGGCTCTCTTCCCCCACCACAAGACTTATTCAGCCGCCCCTAAATATTTTTTCATCAGAGTAAAAAAATAGCGATAAATCTTGATGGAAACAGCAGAGCTTTCAACAGGGCTGTTCCTTCCTAATCTCAACTGTCCCGTTGCGTTGAATTTTGTTCGACTATAACCAATTACCTACTAAAACAAACGGTGCCCAGTAATAAGGATGCTCGTACTTAGGATTTTTCAAGATAGAAAGCTGTGCCTGACGCAGAGATTCCGCTTTGCTGTTTTCAGCTTGAGTCAGGTATTGGTAAAACTCAGCCATAAGTTGAGCCGTTGATTCGTCGCGAACTGACCACAGGGTTGCCAGAGTGCTGCGAGCGCCGGAACGTACAGCAACACCTGCTAATCCCAAGGCGGCTCGTTGATCCCCGGTTGCGGTTTGGCAAGCACTGAGAACCAGTAATTCAATCGGTTGGTTATCCTCTCGTTCTCGAACTTGCAGTAGTTGATCCAAATCATTGACATTAACTGGCCCCTCCCAGGTCAAGATAAACGTATCTTCCACCTCGGAACTAAACTGACCATGAGTAGCTAGGTGAACTATGGGGAAAGGAACATCACTAATTTCCTGCTTAAGTGTGGTTGTGGTAAACTCCTGATTGAACAGCATCTCAGACGGTACTTGATCCGAGATTTTTTTCAGTTCCAACTCAACTCCCGGTAAGGCAGAAAACCCCCCACGTTCCTCGCTGAGTCCACCAATTAATGCCTGAAGCCGTTCTCGGTCTAATGCACGCGGTTCTAACAGTTGCAATCCGGGACTAACCGCGACACTATATTTTTCAATGAGATACTGTTCTCCATCATAAAGGGCTGCCATAGGCAGATTTCGCAACGCCCCATCCAGGATAAAGACGAGGGTTTTAATCTCATTGTCGGCTAATTCAGCTTCTATGGGTCGAATCAGCCAGTCGTAAATGTCTTGGGAATAGCGTAACCGTTGTTTGTTTGACAGAACAGGATTGAGGAATTTGCGGAGTTGGACAAAGGCGTTGTTGACTTCTGCTTCCGGTAATTGGGTTTGATAATGGTGCAGGGGTTGTCCCGGCAATGATAGAATCACAGCTAATCGATCTGGCAGAATAATCGGATAAATCACTGCCGCCGTGGGATCAACCTGATCAATTTGTTGGGATTGCGCCTGGATACAGGTGTTGCGAAAAAAGTTATCTAATTCAGCAAGCTGGAGGGATTCAATCACCTCACGGGCTTTTTGGAGGTTTTTTTGAGACGGATCAGATTTGAGGAGTAATCCCACCAGTTGACGATAGACGGGTTCAACCCGTTCTCGAAAGTAAAATTGTAAATTGGGCAGGGCAATCAAATCACTGCGGAGCGATCGCAAGGTTTCCACGGCGACGGTATAAGCGGCGACGGCATCCTTTATATTTCCCTGCTTTTCCAGAATACGACCCAGTTGCCATTCCCATAAGTAGGCAATATCACCAGCATTAATGACTTGAACCAAACTCAGCGCCTGTTGCGTCAGCTTTTGCGCCTCGGCTAACTGCTGCTTCTGTTCGTAAAGTTTGCCTAACTCGCCCAAAGCGTAGGATTCAGCTTTCGCGTCTTGAATCTGTCTGGCTTGTTGAATGGCTTTGGCTAATATTTGTGCGATCGCGCCGTTCGTAGTGAGCGCTTTAGCGCCGTTCGTAGTGAGCGCTTTAGCGCTTCCGGTTTCTGGGGTAAGGTTATCGGTTAAACCCATCAATTGACATCCAGACGTGCCATGGCACGTCTCTACATCGCTGCTCATCCGCATCAGACTATCTGCTAAATTGACATGAGCATAAACCGCCGCCCGACTGGGGGATAGGGTGGCGAGACTAACTTGGATTTGCGGTAATAGTGCGATCGCGGCGTCTTCTTGTTCCGTATTGATCAACAGACTCAGTTGGTTCAATTGAGCTTTGATTTGGATCAGTGAATCGGTTGCATTTTTAGCGGCTTTCTGGTAATAATCTAATGCTTTGTCATCTTCTTGTAAGTCTCTCGCCACATTTCCTAAGCTCAACAGAATCGCACTGGTATCGGGAGTTGGGTTCAGTTTTTGGGCGATCGCTAAACTTTGAGTTAAAAGGGTTTGGGACGTTTTGGGATCACCCAACTCTTGCAGGGCAATTCCTAAACTCTGCAATCCTTGAACTTTTAGCAGGGAATCAGGTTGGGCTTGGAGGTGTTGATTTGCCTGTTCTAGGCGGGTTTGCGCCCGTCGATAGAGTCCCAAGGTTTGCAAGGCTTGGGCTTGGTTAATTTGGCTTCCCAGTTTTCCGGTTTCATCACCCGCACGGCGGTAAGCGTCGCTGGCTTGTTTCCAGGTGTCCAAGGCGGCTTCAGCTTGTCCTTTGGTAAGTTGTAGGCGTCCCTGCGTATTCAAGGCTTGACCCAGAATCGCCAAACCCCCTGATTCCCAATTGTCTTGGTGTTGCAACAGATCAAGACTTTGGCTAATCGCCTGTTCTGCGTCTTGGACTTGTCCCAAGTTTTGATAAGCTAGCGAGAGATAACTTAAACTTAGGGCTTGATTTAGGCGATCGCTCTTTGCTTCATACTCTTGGGCGGCTTGTTGCCACAGTTGTGCTGCATCAGCAAAACGTCCCGCTTCAAAGGCAGCAATCCCTTGTTCTAGAGGGGTTGGGGAATTGGCAATTTTGGCATTTGGGGATTGGCGTTTTAAGCGCCTGGTGTTATCCCCAAGGTGTAAGATTTTATCGGTTTGGGCAATATGCCCTTCTGCCCTCTGCCCTCTGTCCTCTACCTTGTCTCCACTAACGTGTAAAGATTCAACTGGATATGAAATTCCGGGTAATACAGTGGTGACGAGAAACAGGGTTAGCCCAAACAGTATCACAGAGGAAGCATACCATCTCAAACTAGACCGAATCTTTAGCCGAAAAATTTGACTAGCCCACTTCATAGTTTGACCTGATTTTGATAGTTAACGGTATCCAGAGGGAGTGTTGAGCGTTGACCCTTTGCTCAAAGGAATCTAGTTTTGAGTAGGGGCGGGTTTAGGAAATTATGTTTCGCTATTGATCATAACGTTTGTACAAAACCCGCCCTGACTTAATTTGCAGTTAGGAAATTATGTTTCGCTATTGATCATAACGTTTGTACAAAACCCGCCCTGACTTAATTTGCAGTATTGACACTTCGCTCAAGGGTATGATGTTGAGTTCATATCATATAAGTTCGCATCGAAATTATGTTTTTTTAACGCAGAGGTACGCCGAGGTTTACGCAGAGGGGCGCAGAGTTTTTTTGCTTGATCTGAGTTCCTCCCAAGAATTAAAAAGAACAAGTTTGTGGTTTATATCGAGGACGTTGGGGAGAAGCTTCCGGTAAATTAGCTACCAATTCAACTTGACCTTTTTCATTGACAATCCAGCCTTGTGCTTCAATAATTTGAGGTTGAGGATTGGGTCGGGAAAAGTGGAAATTGTTTTCTGTTTTAGCGACAGACGATGGGGAAGATGCCACAGACAAATTGCGTACATCTGACCACACTGTCTCACTGGTAAGGGGTTGAGTTGGGTTGGCAGGTAAGCCACCGCGCCCCGTTATGGCAAAGTAATTCCCTTCATTAGCAGCACAGCCAAGAGCAATAAGTGTGCTGGTATCTGTGAAATTTTCGGGGAACTCAACTAATCCTTGAGAGGGGTCAATACCCTGGATCACAATATTCACAGTACCACTAAACTCAGGACCCAATTCAGAGGTGGCTGTAATATCACTTTCTGGTGTCAATTTCTCCCGAAACTCAGTGCCAAAAATACCTTGAGCCGTAACACTAACTCGTCCCCCTCGACCTTGTTGAGCATTGGCAGTAATATCGCTATTTTCGTCAGCGACTAAGGTATCGGTGATGATGGTAATATTACCCCCATCTGTATTCCCGGCATCTGTGGTAATCTGACTCTCTTGAATCATCAGCAAGTTTTGAGTTTTCAGGGATAAGTTACCACCTTGACCCGAATCTGTCGCCGCATTAATTGTTCCCTGATTGTCTAATTGAATCAAATCGGCGACAATTTCTAATGTCCCCGCATCCCCTGAACCAAGACTATTCACGGCAACTTCTGCCCCATCCCGGATAATCAGTTGACCTGCATTTACCTTTAAAACACCCGCGTCCCCAGTGGCTTGCAAGGCGGGAAAGTCAGCACGTCCGGAGGAAGAAACTAAACTACTGGGAATTTCGACGGTGACTCCTCCCCCGGTAGAAATGCCCGTACCGATGAGTTCCAAGGTATCGGAGACATTAACCGTCAATGTGCCTCCATCTCCCGCACTCAGGGTGGTGGTTGAAATATTTGCCCCATTGTGAATGATCATATTTTGAGTGGAAACTGTTACATCTCCTGCGGGCGCACCACTAAAACTGGTGGTTCCTGGACCACTAATAAAGCGAGCATCCGGGGATAAGCCGTCAATTTCGATAAAATCAGTCGCATTTATGACAACATCTCCAGCGGGACCCCCGACTGGAATTAACCCCAATCCCGTCAATGCACCCGTCTGATTTCCCACTTGCGCCCCGTCGCGCATAATCATCTGGCGTGTATTTACGGTGATGTCGCCGCCTGTCCCTGTACTAAAGATACTGTTGGCAAAAATCCCTGTGGGAGCAAGAGCGCCAATGGGCGTACTGTCCATTTGCACAGACTCAGAGGCATTCACCTGCAAACTTCCACCATCGCCTTGACCAAAGGTAACCGTTTGCAGGAGTCCCCCATTTTTAAGGGATAAGCGTTGTGTATTCAACCTAAGATTTCCCGCATCACCTGTGGTTCCTTGAAACGCCCCGGTGACAAAGGCAGAACCGGATATTTCAACGGACTCAGAAGCGTTGACTAAGACATCTCCCCCTCTCCCAGCACCCCCGGTTGGTGTAGACGCGATCGCGCCATTCCCCATGACTAACCGATTCGTGTCAATGGTTAAACGACCGGCTGATGCTGATGCACTACTTCCTTGAGTACCCGCTAAAAGTCCGCCTCCAACAAATCCTTCTATATCGGACACTTGTAAGGGTGGGGGAGGTAAACCTAATGTCTTTAATAGTTCTGATAGTTCGGGTGTCAATGATTCGGGTGTGGCTAACGCCCTTAAGATAACGCTGAGTTGCAAAGCCTCAAATCCCGAACCACTCAGTTCTACGGAGTCGGAAGCCCGAATCGTCAGATCTCCCCCTGTCCCGCTACCAAAGGTTGAGGCGGAGACTAATCCTCGACCCTGCACCCGCAGTTGTCCTGTATTGATGGTTAAATCTCCCCCTGATCCAGCACCGACTGTATTTGCCTTAATGCTACTGAGAACCAAACCATCATCAGTCGGTGCAGCGCCAACCACTTCGACTAACTCAGAAGCGTTTATGGTTAAATTAGCTCCAGGTTGAGATCCTTGGGTAATGGATAAAATTTGTGACCCATCCCGGACAGAAACTTGTCGTCCTTGCACCAGAATCTCGCCCCCGCCTGCACCACTTGCATTGACTGTGGCTTGTTCTATCAATTGAATCGTGCCTAATGTCGAATTTGTAGCGTTCAGGAACGAGGATTGGGGAGAATTAAGATTCCACTCTCCATCAAAAACAGAACCCAGTTCAATTTTTCCCCCAGGTGCGGTTAGATGACCCCCTTCTAACTCCACATCTCCACCAATTAAGGATAAAGTTTGACCAGGTTGCACCGCTAGACCCACGACTTCTCCATCCCTCTGGGCGACGGATTGATTGACAATCATGCCGGGATTGGCTCCAAATTGTAAGCCTAGGGGAACGTTAACGGTGAGTAAAGGGGACGGGGGTTGAGGATTTGTGGCGCTGAACTCTAGCCCATTCTCAAAAATAATGCTGTCTGCTGTCGTGGCGCGAAATGCACCGGACACGTTTAATTGAGCATTTTCACCAAAAAAAATACCATTGGGATTCAGCAAAATCAGGTTCGCTGATCCATCGACGCCTAAGGTTCCCAGAATATTCGTCGGACTGTTTTCACCAGTGACGCGAGTGAAAATGGTTTCAATCCCGCCAGGATTAGCGAAATCAACTCGTTGTCCATCTCCCACATTGAACTGTTCAAAGCTGTGGAATAGGTGAGAATCCCGTTGAGCGCCGCCTTGAATCAGAATGTCTATTGGGTTATCGCCCGGTGTCAATATCGACGTTTCATCACCCAAAGTAGCATCAGGAGTAATTTGCGCGATCGCAGGCTGAGTTAAAACAACGCCAATCCAGCATCCCAATAGGCTTGTCGCGGTCAATGCCATTCGCGGGAAGCTGGCGAGATCGAGGCTTTTTTGATTCAGGTTTCGTGCCACCGCACCATTACGTCTCAAGTAACACCAAACAAGTTATCGCTTTATTTGGCTACAATAGCATCTTTCTTTGGGAAGATGGTAGAATCCAACAATGCTGTAGGGGTTGGGTTCATCAGCGACCTTGACGTAGTACGGCTAGCTGCTGTAATTGCTGGCTTTGCTGCTCCACTTGCAGGGATAGAGTATCACAGACGAGATCACACAATTCAAACAAAAATGGGTTAGCTATCTTATAGTAGACACAAACCCCTTGCTGTTCACGGGAAACAATTCCCGCTTGGTTGAGTATTTTTAGGTGCTTCGATACATTAGCTTGTCCGAGTCCGGTTTCTTCAATAATCTCCGTGACGTTCTTTGCACCGCCTTTCAAGCAGCAGACAATCTGTAGCCGACTGACTTCCGAGAGTACCTTGAAAAAATCTGCCATCAAGGTCAACGCCACAGGAGAGAGTTGGGCGATACCGCAATCTGTTGATGAAGTCGCTTTCTTGGTCTTGGGTTTGGTCGCTGTGCGATTAGGCATAAGGAGTAATGTTGTGCGGTTCGGTCTTGTTTACTGATTAGTCATATTATTACATACCATAAATAGGTTGGCTTCGCTGTCATGGTGAGAGAACCGACTGTAGGGGCGGGTTTTACAGATAGCTTATGCCACAAGCTGATACCTTGCCTCAACCCGCCCTTGGGGAAGCCGGTGAGTAGAGGGCAAAATGGTTCCCCGAAAAAATTTTTGGGCAAACCCTTGACACTATATAACTAATTGCTCATATAATGCATACATCGACGAGAGGCGTCACTCAGTCGCGTCAGTCAAAGGGGTTTACCAATGGGCAAACTATTTAATGAGCTAAAACAAGACATTTTGTATCAGCACGGCATGAATGCCTGCCTGAATTGCGGTGTATGTACTGCCGTTTGTCCGGCAGCCGAGTTTAACGATTACTCTCCCAGAGAGGTAATGAACATCGTTCAATCCGAAGATGACGAACTGATTGAAGAATTACTCAAATCCGACAAGATTTGGTATTGCGGACAGTGTTTCTCCTGCAAAACCCGGTGTCCCCGAGGCAACAGCGTCGCCTCAGTCATTCTTGCCTTACGCCGACTCGCCATTCATTACGGTTACTTTGCTGAGTCGGAAAAAGGACGACAGCAATTAATCGCCAAGCGGGTGTTTGGGGAAAATATGCTCAAACGCGGCTATACCTTACTCGCCCAAAACATCTCCCCCTCTCATTTCCCTGAACTGGGTGAGAACTGGGAATACTATTACGATCACATGCGAGAAATGCGCGAATGGTGGGGTGTGCCGATGGATTTGGAAAATAGCCCCGGTTCCCACCGGATGATTCCGGAACAAGACATGGAAGAAGTGCGGACAATTTACCAAAAAACTGGTGCCGTCTCCTTAATGGATGCCGTGGAAAAAGGCATGGAAAAGAAACTCGGCAGCAAAGCGGAAGTGGAAAAATACTGGCAAACCTGGTTAGAAACTGGGGATAGCCGCAACTACGAAATCAAATAAATTAGGATAAAAATCATGAAATTAGCCGGAAAAAACCAAGCCTGGGAAAGACACCAAAAACAAGTTCCCAGCGTCGATGAACCAGGTGGAAACTTATGGGGATGCTTCCGCAGTTGTTTTCTCCAAAGTGCCGCCCCCTACACCGAAGGCGTCGCCTATAAAATCTTAAAAAATGACCTAGGTATCGAACTGCGGGAAGCCCCTGGTCATACCTCCTGTGGGGCAATTGGATATCACGGCGATGTCAACAACCTAGAAACTCAGATGGTAATTGCGGCGAGAAATTTTTCCATCGCCCATTATGAACAAGGTGTGGATAATCTTTTCTCCTTCTGTGTCACCTCTTTTGCTAACTATACGGAAGTAATTAAACTTTGGGAAGAAGAACCGGATTTACTGGAATACACCGAAAAGACATTAAAAGAAACAACGGGTCGGGAGTTTTGGATTCCTCATGTATCCGGTGGTAGACCTTCGGTTGTTCATGCGTCAGATGTCTTCTTTGCCAATCGTCATAAACTGGCTGAAAAAGCTAAATATAGCCTCAAAGGAATCAAAGCCACAGATCACGTCGGTTGCCATTATGGGAAGATTTTCCCCGGTGAAGCCATGGGTGGGGCAGAATTTCCCCAAGTGTTAGTGGGACTTTTAGAAGCCTTTGGTGCAGAAATTGTTGATTATCCCGAACGCCGACATTGTTGTGGGATGGGCTTCCGTCAATGTGCGTTTCCTGAAAACCGGGATTACACGGCTGGGAGTGTTTATAAGAAATTAGCTAGCTTGAAAGAAGCACACCCAGACTGTAATTTAATCTTAACCAACTGTCCGGGTTGTACGGTATTTATGGATGCTGAACAAGGCACGATTAAAGAAGTATTGGAAGAAGAATTTAACGTGTCTATTTTAGACTATGCCCAACTGACTGGATTGCTGTTAGGCTATGACCCCTTTAAAGATTGTGGACTGAATGCCAAAGCCGTTCCGGTCGAACCGTTACTGGATAAAATTGGTATTCCTTATGACAAATCTAAGACGGCTGAAGAACGGAGACGACCATTTTAGTTTGTAGTAAGCGCTGTCTTCGCTTCTGGTACTAAAGTGCCTACTACGAACCCAGCTTAAACCAGTGACATTCGTTTTAAGTGGGTCGGGATATTAAAGATTATCACTTGTCATTTGTAAGGGGATGACTTGACAAACGGCAAAACTGGCAAATATCGCAAGGATGAAAACAATGGGTAAAAACGTAGTCGTAATTGGTGGTGGTCCAGCGGGAATGGCGGCGGCTGGAAAACTCAGCGAGTTAGGACAAGAGGTCACGTTAATTGAGAAAGAAGCCGAATTAGGGGGACATTTAAAGAAATGGTATAAAGTGTTTCCTGATTTTACCGATGCTTCAGAAATTATCGCTGAACTCAAAGGTGGATTGCATGGAACCCGGGTTTTAAACAATTGTACAGTGAATCAGATTGAGGGTTCCGCCCCCAACTTTACCGTAACCACTTCAACTGGGGAAAAAATTGAGGCGGCTTCAATTCTGGTTTCGACGGGATTCAACCCTTTTGATGCATCGTTTAAAGAGGAGTATGGATACGATATCTACGATAATTCCATCACCTCGGTTGAACTCGATGCCATGCTAAAACAGCAAAAAGTAAAAACGGCATTGGGAAAAACACCACGGAAAATCGCCATGGTTCATTGTGTCGGGTCTCGCGATGAGAAAGTCAATAATAATTACTGTTCCCGAGTTTGCTGTACCAATGCGGTCAAGGTGGCAATTGAAATTAAAGAACAGATCCCTGATTGTGAAATTTACAGTCTGTATATGGACATTCGGGTGTTTGGTCGCGGTTATGAGGAACTGTACCGAACGTCTCAGGAAAAATATGGGGTTCAGTTCATCCGAGGTCGGCTGTCTGAGGCAAATGAGAAAAATGATGGCAGTTTATTGTTAAGGGTAGAAGATACATTAACAGCAAGACCGATGCGGTTAACGGTGGACTTATTGGTGTTAATGGTGGGAATGTGTGGGAATACGGAACTGGCAGAAATTGCCGATCTAAAAGTGGGTTGTGATCGGTTCTATGAAACCGCCCATACTCAATATTCTAACAATTATTCGGCACGGGCAGGTGTTTTTCTGGCGGGGACAGCAACGGGTCCGAAAGCGATTGCTGAATCAATTACAGATGGGCGTTCTGCGGCGGCAGAAATTGCCGGGTTTCTCGCCACTAAGGTTGGTTCTCTCTCCCCATTTGAATCAGCGACCAATGGGCATTTTGCCAGTCAAAAGCAGGTTGTACATCAGTGAGGATTAAATCAATGGTCGCCAAAAAGAAATGCTTCTTTGGTATCAAAACTGATCGCCAGGTTGATGGTGATAAAATCAGTCAAAAGTTTATGGATAAAGTGATCGCTGAGGGGGGTGAGAATGCCGCGATCGCGAGTTGTATGCAATGTGGGACTTGTAGTGGTGGATGTACCAATATTGACCGCATGGATATTTCCCCCCGGAAGCTGATTCTGTTGCTGCAACGGGGTGAATGGGAAACGATACTTAAAAGTAACACCCTCTGGTTATGTACCTCCTGTTACACCTGTACATCCCGATGTCCCCGTGGAGTACGACCAGCAGATGTCATTGAGGCGGTTAAAGCCCTTGCCATCCGCGAAGGAATTCAGAATGACTCGACCCGATTTAATCAGATCTTTGTGGAGTTAGTCAAGAAACGCGGGATTGTCTTTGAACCGGAACTCATGCATCAATATGGCGGGATTGAAGCCATGTTGGAACAAGCCGAGTTGGGTGTTAAATTAGCGCTTCGGGGTAAGTTGTCGCCCTTTCCGGCTAAAGTGAAAGACTCCAAAATATTTAATCAAGCATTAGAAAAAGCGAGTGAAAAATGACCTATTCTTACTATCCAGGATGCAGCCTCCATTCCTCAGCCAAGGAGTTTGATATCTCCACCCGGATGGTGATGCAAGAACTGGGAATTGAACTGGAGGAACTTGAAGATTGGTCCTGTTGTGGGGGTTCCATCGCGGCTGGGGTGTCTCATGAGGTGGGGATGGCGTTAGCGGCGAGAAATGTGGTGCTGGCGCAGCAGAAAAATCGCGATCTTTTGGCATCCTGTTCGGGGTGTTACAACAAGTCAGCCAAGGCAGCCAAGGCATTAGAAAACGAGACGGAACGCAATAAGATTACGCCGATTCTATCGCAGATGGGGATGTCGGTTTCTGACTCTAATACTAAGGTGAGAAATGTTGTTGATGTCTTGGCGAATGATGTGGATATTTCTAGCCGGATCAAAAAGCCGTTGCGGGGTTTAAAAGTTGCCTGTTATTATGGGTGTCTTTTGACTCGACCCCAGGAACTAACGGGATGGGATTCTCCAGTTTTCCCCATGTCGATGGATAAATTATCTGAGATTTGTGGGGCGGAGGTGGTTGATTTCCGGTCAAAGACCAAATGTTGTGGGGGACCGATTCTTGTTCCTCAGGAAAAGGTAGCGTTTGAACTGACGAAGCGCCTGTTAGATGAGGCAAAATCCCTAGGGGCAGATTGTATGGTGTTGGCTTGTCCGTTGTGTGCTAATAATTTAGAACTGAGACAGCCGGATATTGAGAAGGCATACAATGTTTCCTATAAGCTGCCCATTCTTTATATCACGGAAATTATTGGCTTGGCGTTAGGGATTAAGCCGGGAAAACTGGGGATTAACAAGCACGTTGTTTCACCTAAACCTGTTTTGGCTAAATTGGGATTCTAATCGGATAACTATACCACCACTCCTGGTGCGCCACAGTTAAAATCGTGAAATAGATTTGACCATTGAATTGGGCAGATGTCGGTGTGGTAAAAGGGCGCACGTCTGTGCGCCCCTACAGTTCTAATCCATCCAATTAGGTGTGCTATACAAGTAGTGCCGTGACCCAACTAAAATGGGGCTTTGTTTGTAGTGAGAACTTTAGTTCTCTAACGCCTAGCTGGAGAGGGCTGAAGCCCTTACTACGAACCCAATTATTACCATCAATTTAGGCTTGTTACACCACTATGAACCACCACTTGATATTAAGCAGACTTTCCCCGCGCCAATGTAGAGGTATTGTCGGCAATGTGTCTACTACCTTGCATTTTTACTTGTACAAACAGCTATATAGTGATATACTTAGTTAAATAATTACAAGGTTCCCTGGCAATGTGGGAAACACTCTCAGCCAATAATCAAGGATTGCCGTCACCATCGGGCAATCGGTTCAGAGTGTTAGAACGCCGAAAAATCTACTGTTCGTTTACATTAGGTATCATGTTCAACAATGTCGGACGCTTCGATCAAATTGTTCGCTTACTTTTAGCACAAGTTTTACTGTATGCAGGGTTGAGTGTTTATCAAGATACTGGCTTAGTGGTTGGATTGGATATTGCCGCAGCTTTGCTTGCTTTCAGTGCGGCGATTGGCTTTTGTGGCATTTATCGCTTACTCAATATCAACACTCGCCCACCTCACGATCATCCACCTGTCTAACCTTTACGCCAGTTCTAGCAACCATTCATTTAAAGTAGGAGAAACCATGAAAATTGCTGTCGCCAGTCAAAATAAAACAAGCATAACTGAACACGCTGGACATTGCCAGAGGTTTTGGATTTACGACATCAAAGACAATGAAATAACCGCTAAAACGCTTTTGGAATTGTCACCTGAACAGTCGTTTCACAATAGCAAACCCAATCACTCCCACCCATTAGATGATGTGCAAGTTGTGATTTCTGGGGGAATGGGAAAGAAATTGGTGAGCCGTCTGGAACAGAAAGGAATTGAACCCGTGATTACTAAAGAAACGGATCTAGATAAAGCGGTGAATGGCTATCTTAATGGGTCTTTGGTCAGAGAAGATAGCGAATGTCATGATCATAAACATGAGCATCAACACCGCCATCAACACCGTCACGGATGTGAAACGTAAGTGAGATTTAGAACGGAAACCGTAGGGGCGCATGGCGTGCGCCCGATTCAATGGTAAAAATTCCACCATTTTAGCTGTGCCACGCTAGTAGCAACGGCAGATGAATTTTAAACAGTGGTAAAATAGACGAGGAGCCAATCCAATTAATTACTGTAGCCGCTTCGCTTGAATCAGGGGATCTATCTTATCTTATGCAATGGCTTAAAGTTGTAGCTGCGTCAACGAGAAAGGCGTTGGTGTCGCTTAAATTGTTTTGGAATTTACCGCAATGTCTATTCTCTCCACTCAACAGAATTGCCAGATTTTACGCAGTATCTATGAAAAAGTCGATCATCCTATTTTCGTGATCGATATCGATGAGCAAGGACATTACCGTTATACCGATTTTAATCCCGTGGCTAAAAAAATTTTGGGGTTAACGTCAGATAACCTACGTGGACGTTTACTGCGGGAAATATTGCCACCTGAATTCGCCGCGCCCTGTATAGAACTCTATGATGAATGCGTTAAGGCGGAAAAAACGATTCAATATGAAAAACTCGTTACTCTAGATGGAGAACCGATTTGGTGGCTAACGGGACTCACCCCGATCAAAGATGATAATGGGCGCATTTATCGACTCGTGGGAACCTGTACTGATATCACCAAACGTAAGCAATTTGAACAAGCGTTACAAGAATCGGAAACTCGATATCGACAACTAGCGCAGCGAGAATCACTACTGAATAGTATTGCTAGTCAAATTCGTGCTTCTCTTGATTTTAATACGGTGGTGGAAACTGCCGTTGATAAACTTTATCACTTGTTACAGTTAGAACGCTGCGTCTTCCGATTATATGTACCAGAAGCCATTCCTCCCGTAGCAGAAGTTATCGCTGAAGCCAAAAATCCTGAGTTACCTTCCTTAAACGGAAGTCAAGTTCCCGTCGCCGAAATTACTCCCTTAATTGCTAAAATTACCCGCAAAGAAGTGACTCGTATTGAAGATACCCTGACGTTGCAAGATCCAGTCGAACGCCAATTTTTTCTGGAGACATTAAACTATCGTGCGGTGGTTTTTGTCCCCGTTCACACTCAAGCGGGAAAAATTGGCGCTATCTGTTGCAGTCACAGTGGGAAAACGCGACATTGGAGTGACAGCGACGTAGACTTGTTAGAACGGGTAGCCGATCAACTCGCGATCGCGCTCACTCAAGCGGAACTCTACGCCCAAACTCGCTCAATTGCTGAATCGGAAGCCCAGAAAGCCTTAGAACTGACAGCGGCTTTGCAACAATTGCAACAGACGCAAGCTCAACTCATCCAACAAGAAAAAATGTCCAGTTTGGGACAACTGGTGGCGGGAGTGGCTCATGAAATTAATAACCCAGTTAGTTTTATTTACGGGAATATTAATCCAGCTAAAGATTATATCGACGATGTTTTGGAACTGGTACAGCTTTATCAGCAATCCTATCCCAATTCCACTCCCCTGATTCAAGCCAAATTGCAGCAACTGGATTGGGAGTTTATTCAGCGAGACTTTCCTAAATTATTGGACTCGATTAAAATTGGAGCCGATCGGATTCGCAAAATTGTGCAGTCGTTGCGGAACTTTTCGCGACTCGACGAAGCTGAGATGAAAGCGGTTGATTTGCATGAAGGAATTGATAATACTTTATTAATTCTCGAAAACCGCTTGCAAGCTAATCCCAACCGTCCCGCTATCCAGGTCGTTAAAGACTATGGTAACTTGCCCTTAGTCGAGTGCTATGCTGGAGAAATCAATCAAGTGTTTATGAATCTGCTAATTAATGCAATTGACGCTTTAGACGTTGATTTATTGAAGCCGCCTAGGATCTATATTTTGACTCAAAGAGTAGACGAGGAAACTGTGGCTATTCACGTTCAGGATAATGGTGTGGGAATACCAGCAAAACTAAAATCACGAGTGTTTGAACCGTTTTTTACCACCAAACCTGTGGGCAAGGGAACGGGATTGGGATTATCAATTAGTTATAAAATTGTCGAGAAACATCGTGGCACTCTCGACTATCGTTCCCAACTAGGGAAAGGCACGGAGTTTGTGGTGAAACTTCCGCGATCGCAGAAAAAGTAAAAAGTCCTAAATTCAATGATAGAGTACCAGATGCAGACTCAAAAAAACGCCTGTCAGCTTACCGTTTTAGTCGAAAATACAGCTTATGGTCGGGGATTGTTAGGAGAACATGGGTTGTCTTATCTGATTGAAACCGACTCCCAGCGCATTTTATTTGATACAGGGCAGGGGTTAACATTGCGCCACAATGCTCAACAGTTGGGAATTTCACTACAAAATTTAGATGCGGTGGCGCTGAGTCATGGTCATTATGATCATACAGGTGGTTTAATGACTCTCTTAGAAGACTGTAAAATTGCTAAACTCTTTCTGCATCCGGCGGCGCTACAACCCAAGTTTAGTCCCAGAGGGAATATTGGCTCTCCGATTCAAGATGCAGATAGGCTCAAACAGACGATTGATCAGTTAGTTTGGACAGATAAACCGACAGAAGTTATCCCTGGTATTTACTTGACGGGTTCAATTCCCCGGTGTCATCCCCTAGAAGATACAGGGGGTGATTTTTGGCACGATTCCCAGCAAAATCAAGTGGATTTGATTGTGGATGATCAAGCCTTGTTTATGGATACACCCGCAGGAATGGTGGTGATTTTAGGCTGCGCTCATTCAGGTGTAATTAATACCCTCAATTATATTGCCCAAATCACCGGAACCGATAAGTTTTACGCCGTAATTGGGGGAATGCACCTATTAAGGGCGAGTCGCGATCGCTGGCAAGCAACGGTGGAAACCTTGGCGAACTATAAGGTTCAGGTATTAGGGGCGAATCACTGTACCGGAACCGCCGCGATCGCGTTTTTGTGGCATCATTTTCTAGGCAACTGTATAAGCTGCCATGTCGGTACTCGCTTAGGGTTTGGCACTTGAACGTTGGCACTTTTTTGCCGAGTGTGTGATGCGATCGCCTGATAATCACGTCTAATTTAGAACGTCTGCCCTGTGTAAACCGAGCGAACTTCTCCATTCCGTCGAATAATCGCTTCTCCGTTGTTCACATCAACTAACATCCAGCCACTTGTGCCAATGGCTTCACCAATGTTAATCCGCTGAGTAATCCCATCAATTTCAAATAAGGCAGCAGAAAGTTGGTCTGACTCTAGCACTCCCACTAGAGTATGGTTTACAGGAGGCGGGGGTGGCGGTGCTGGTGGCGTTGGCGATGCTGATGCTGTAGGTGAAGTCGGAGCAACGGTTGGTGGTGGTGTTGGCGGTGTTTGAGCCGTGACTTGAGGAGGTGGTGGTGTGGGTGCAGGTGGATTAGCAGCAGGTGAAGGCGCTGGGGCTGGTGGTGGGGCGACTGAGGAATTGGCAGGGGGTACAGGGGGTATCCAGGAACTCTGGGGTGGATAAACCGGATAGTAGATTCGTTCCAAAATTGTACCCGGTGGATTAGCACCCATGGCACGATTGATAGCACCGGAAGAGTTGGTCGCACCTGGAGGTAGATTAGGATTACCTGTTCCACCACCTGCCATTCCAGCTTGTTGTCTGGCTTCAGCTTTACGGTCAATGGCTTCTAGCGCCTCCAACGCATACTCTCCAAACTCGTAATCGGCTTCTGAGGGGGGTTGGGTGTCAGCAGACGGTGAGGCGATAAAGTTGGGCAACCAGGGTGCAAACCGTTGTTTTTGAGTAATCAGTAGCAACAGTGCAGTTAGACCCACTGAAATTAGAGCCATTACCCATAAAAATTTATCCACAGACCAACCTGATTTTTTGGCATGGGATTCACTACTCTTTGTTCCTTTCGTTTCTGAAGACTGGGTTTCAGACGATTCTTGGTTCGTCTCAGAGGGCTGTTCCACCAAGTCTTGAGTTGGTATCACAGCGGGTGGCGCGGTGATGGAAGGCATCACAAGTGACTTTAAGGATACATAATCGGGTTTAGCCGGTTCAGTTGGTAATTTGCTACTCCCTTCCAAGATGCGGTCAAGATCTGCAAATAAATCATCCATTAACTTATCCGCATCGGCTTCGGCTGACCAAGACTGGATCGCAGTGGAGGTGGTTGATGGCTTGTTTGCCTTGTCGTGAGTATTGATATCCTGAGACATAATGGCTCGCTCTGATGGGCTATAGAATTCTCTATATTAAGATGCTCTAAAGCATTTCCTATCGCTTAGATTAGCAATCAAATTACCGATCTGAGAAAAAATTCTCATCTTTTTATTAAAATTCTGGACAATTTTAAGTCCAATGGCGATATTGTGGGTCTACTTCTGTTGATTGGCTTTGGCATTGCGTCGCCACATCTGGGGTTTGATGCGTCGCAACGCGGATGCCGGAAATCGTTGATGCCATTGGTGATCTGAAAGTGTCGCCAGTTCCGCTAAGGTGGGAGCGACATTCCCAGGATAGGGTTCAAAGTCGGCTACATCTGTTGGTTGAGCAAAGCGTTGGTTCCAAGGACAAACATCCTGGCAGATATCACACCCCGCCACCCAACCCTGTAAATGGGGGGTGATGGATGAGGGTAGTTCCTCGGCTCGGTTTTCAATTGTATGATAAGCAATACAACGATTAGCATCTACGACAAAAGGTTTAACAATTGCTCCGGTCGGACAAGCCTCCAGGCAACGGGTACAGGTCCCGCAATGCTGGGTATGGGGAGTATGGGGTGTGAGTGATAAGTTGGTTAAAATTTCCCCTAAAAACACCCAACTGCCATACTCTCGCGTAATTAGATTACCATTTTTTGCGATCCAACCAATTCCAGCACGTTCTGCCCACACTTTATCCTGCACCGGACCGGTGTCTACGTAGTAACGAGCTTCGATTCCTTCTCCTTGGGCTTGTAACCAGTGGGTCAAGGCTTTGAGTTTTTTGTGCATCACCTTATGATAATCTCGTCCCCAAGCATAACGGGATATCTTGGCGTACTCGTTTCCTTGAGGACGTTGGTGAGGGGTGTAGTAGTTGAGGGCAACGGAAATAACGGATTTAACGTCTGGCATACAGGTATGGATATCTAAGCGGCGAGGATTCTGCATCCAATCCATGTCAGCATGATAGCCTTGAGCCAACCACGTTTTCAGATGTTGAGCGGCTTCCTCGTCAGCATTCCCTTCTATAGCTGCAATACCACAGTGATGAAATCCTAGCGATCGCGCTTTTTGCTTAATTTGATTGCTTTTGTCCTTTGTCCTTTGTCCTTTGTCCTTGGTCATCATAGGCATACTTTGGCAAGTTTCTCTATGATGAATGAAAGTTATCCCGACTAACAACCTGAAATGACTATAGAGGGCATTACCCAGTCCGTGATTTTGCGTTACTTTGAAACGATGAATGCTGGGGATTATGACGATGACAAATGACGTAGCTTGCTTCTCAAGGGAGCGAGTATGACGAATGACGAATGACCACTAAGCCGCCACTTGCTCCCAGGAACGAGCGAGCAACTGACGCCCCAACTCAATATCTCTAGGCGCACAAAGCCAATCGGGATGAGCTGTCATTAACAAACTTTCTAATGCTTCTTGATCAAACAAATGCCAGACAGCCGCGCCGTTAATCGTGGTTGCGATCGCGTAGCAATTGGCGCTGATACACTGAATGGTTGAGGTGTTGGCAATTCGCCGCAGTTCCATGCGATCGCCTGGTTGAAGACTTCGGAACCGCCATAATATTTGCTTCCATTCCTTGAGTGATAACACCGTTAATCCTGGAATCGCAACCTGGATATCCGGATCTCCATTGATGGTAATCCAATAGTGGCGTGATGGATCAATTCCTTCTAACCATGGAGAATCATCATCCAATCGGTAGCGGGGAGACAAGATAAACGGCTGTGTCATAGGAATGATGGGTTGCACTAAACTTAACAGCTAACTCTTGGTTTCGGAGGCTCACCAGTCCTCGAAACAAGGGCATCCTTAACATACAGACAGTCAAGTCGCTCTTAGGGCTTGACTTATCTAAAATCCTATAGATTCAGATATCTATATCAAGTAAATTTAACAAAGCTTATAGATTTAATTAGGATTATGACTGTTTTTGTAATATCTCGTAACAATTTCCGTAATCTCGGATATTATACTACAGACATTCCGTAAATGGGATACAATTATCTAATCATTCGTCAGCCTTAGGTAAGCTCGTCTCCATCTTCAGACAATTACGACCATTGATCTGCAAGCGATACTCGACTCGATCCATCAGCTTTTGCATAATCAGCCAACCATATCCGCTTTCCTGTTTCGCCTCTGGAGAGGGTTGATTATAGTTGGTGATGTCATACCCTTTGCCGTGATCCCAAATTTCCAAAGCAATGTCCCGCTCTTTGAGTTCCAAGCGAATCAAAATCGGTAAATTGGGTTGATCTCGATGAGCATGACGCACCACATTGGAATAGGCTTCAACTAACGCCAGTCTTAACCGACTCGATTGATGTTGCCAATCCACTGAATCTCCTAACGCTACTTCCAAACTTCCCAGTAACCAGCTTTCGACAATCGTCAAAAACTTCAAGTCACTTGGTACATGCAGCTCCGTTTTCATCAACTATAGAACCTCCATTGAGAGAATTGTTTGGTCATCTTCCTGAACGTTGTTAGTCTCCTCGCGGATATGAACTAATAAATGGGGTAAATTAAAGGGAGCTGGCTCATGAAGCAGAAGTTGCCAAAGACCCGATGTCCCCAACATTGAATTCGTCAAGGATTTACTATTTTTAGAGTTTTGAGAATGGGTGTCGTGTTTTACGTCCTTAACCGTTGCTTCTGTAATCCCATCACTGATCAGCAGCACAACATCCCCCGAATGTAACGTCAACGTTCCGGCTTTGGCTTTCCACTCCGGAAGAATACCCAGGGGAATCCCCCGAGTTTTCAGGTAATCCGGTTCTACGGTGACAGATGATTCCGGTGCAGATTGTTGCTGAACAACTAAATGATGCGCCCAAACCAACGGATAAATGTGACCTGCATTCGCATAGACAAGCTGTCGCGAGGTTGGCGTATACCGCGCTAGTACCATCGTGATAAAACAGTTCGTACTGAACAGATCATCTGACATAATACTGTTCAGGTTTCGCATCACTACCTCCGGTTCGGGAGAGATTTCTTGAGCCAATTCTCGGCGCAAGATAGAAATCGCACTTGCCATAAATAAAGCCGCAGGCACTCCCTTTCCCGACACATCACCAACCGCCAGCCAAACATCGCCTTGAGGATGCACATAGACTTCAAAAAAATCACCGCCAACTTCTCGTGCGGGATAACAGTGGGCTTGAACTCTGACCCCTTCCACCTCAGGTAAACTTTGGCGCAACAAATTATTTTGAATTTGGCGAGCTACCTCCAATTCAGCCCGCATCTGTTCGGCTTGTAACTGAGTGCGTTGGTAGAGTTTTGCCTGAGAAATGGCTAAGGCTGCCTGTTCAGCAACAGCTTCGATGAGTTTAATATCCTCTGACATCCAAGGCTGATCACACTGTTGTTTATAAAGGGATAACACGCCCAATAGCTGTTGTTGCCAGATCAGAGGAACAACTAGATGCACCGAATGATTACCATCACTGAGCTGTTGAATAAGCTGGGTTTTCCAGTTTTCCAGCACATTTTGCACAATCGGTTCAACATCAGGTAACGATTCAGAATCTTTTGTTGACTTAGCTTGGTAAGAAAATGAGTCTGAAATCAGGTGATTACCATCGACAGGTTGCAGGATACAACTCGTCGCCTCGAAGGTTTGACCAATTGTGGTGACAACGGTTTGCAACATACTGCCATAGTCTAGCGACTCACGAATGGCTGTTGTCACGACATTAAAGAGTTCTTCGCGGCGTAAAGCGCGACTCAGTTCATTAGTTCTTTGTTTGAGAACTCGGTACGTATCGGCTGCTTGTTGAACGATGACTTTCAGACTTTCCGGATTCCAGGGTTTGGTAATATACTTAAAAACTTTGCCGGAGTTAATGGCTTCGACTAAATCTTCAACATCGGTATAGCCCGTTAACAGAATCCGAATTGTATCCGGGAAGCGATCAACTGTTTTCCCTAGTAATTCTGTACCATTCATCACGGGCATCCGTTGATCAGAGATAATGATCGCCATTTCTCCCTGTTCATCTAAAATGCTCAGAGCGCTCATCGCCCCATCCGCTTTATAAACCCGAAACTCTCGTCGGAAGGTTCTATATAATAAATCTAAATTGTCAGGCTCATCGTCCACTATCAATAATTTGAGTTTATCTGCCTGACTCATTCTGTGTACTCCGGTTTCTGCTTGAGTTAGAAACAATAAGTTAAGGGGGTTAATTTTTGTTCGTCTTTTAACCTCAAAGCTAGCTGAGGATAGCTGAAAATTATCCTTTTTTCTTTTGGTATATGGCAAATTTCCATATTGATGAATTTATTTTTGCTAATAAAATCTATCATCATACCATATCTATTTTTTCGGGGGAATGAATCAGCCGTTTATTTTACCAAGAGCCTGCGCTCTGCACCAAGTCAGCTATGGAGATTGCCTTTTTTCCCTAGCTTAACCTTCTTCTGGGACAATGTGGTTGCTACTCAGATTATAGTTTCCCGTCCAAGAGCTGGGATGCAGGGGGAGCAATGTTCCTTTCCGTGCCATGGCACTAGGTGAGCTGGGGGAGATAAGCTGTCATGCATTTAAATTGGGTATTAGTAGCGAGCTTTCTGGCTCGCACTACAAGATGGACAACGGGTGTATTTTTCTAATCCCGCCGCCATTGATAATATTCTCAGCCGTTGACCAATGACCAATGACCAATGACCTTTAGCTTTCTTAGCCGGAAGCCCCACACCATACCTGAGTGCAGGTTGGTGTTGAACATTTTTGTATTGTTCCGGCGCGGTGGGGCATCCCGTGCCGTTAATAAAGCTCAGTTAATGTCCTAACCAATAGGTGGAGTCGCTGAGAAGCCCACATCATAATCTTTTTGATTTGATGTGGGAGTATGTCACCGAGTTACTCCCTGCACAACGGGGCGAATGGCGGAACCATCAAACAGTCCCGGATTCCCTGCCCAATTAAAATCATTAATTCGTAAGCTAATCGAACCTAACTCCTGAACTGGATTGTAGCGTAGGAGAAGGCTGTAGGTGCGACGGCTGTACTCCAAGAATAAATCTGTACTGATTTCCTCACCCGTGTCCAAATTGAAAGAGGTCTGAAAACCAGCCAGAAACGGACCGTAGATTTGTTGGCTAATGCCAGCAGAAAGCACAACTCGATCAGCCACTCGGTCAAACCGAAATGGGGATAAGTTCCCGCGTGCAACCTGAGTGTAGCTGAGGTTAAATCGAGTGTAGTCGAGATAGGGTCGGGAAAAATGCCCAAGCTGACCCACAAGCCCAACTGTACCACTGAGAGATTCCTGGGTATCGCCACTACTATAGGCGCTAGCAACCCCGGTGACTACTCCCCGCACTGCCAAAAAAGGAACCACAGGTCTTGGTGTATATCGTAACCCTTCGGTGGGGGTTAAGGGCAAAGCCTCACCTCGCCAGAGTGTGAAACTTCGGCTTAACGTAGCACTGGCTTGATAGCGCGTTAGATCAATACGATTATTATCTCGTGGAGGAGGGGGTAGCAAGTCTTGTCGGTCTGTCCTAGCGTTAATTGCCTGAATCCCTGCTTGATAGGTGAGATTGATACCCGTGTCCCCTAAGCGAATTACTGGGGATGTGATTACCGCTCCCAGACTCTGCTGCACAGTTTGAAAGCCCAAGGAACCGTTAAACAGGCGATCGCGAAAGCTATATTCCAGATTCAAGTTATGCGGTAAATCGGTACCGATAACCTGTTGGAGTCGTACACTGGCTCTGAGTTCTTCCTCAAAATCATCCGGATCAAGGCTGGTGAAGGTGGCTGAAGCCCGTAGGGTGGTTTGGGGGGTAAAGGTGGCATCTAGTTGGGCTTTGAGACCAAAGGAGGAGGGGTCTAAAAGACCATCATCATCTTTGTCTGGGGTATTGGGGTTTCTTTCACCAAGGACGGCTCTCTGGAGAAAGTATTGGGGGGTGACTTTAAATAGTACCCCTGGAGTATTGACAATATTAAACGATCGCTCGATAAATAAACCGCCGCGATCATCATCATCGAAGCCAAACTGAAGTAAACCCGGTTCCCGTTCCCGACGATCAATTACCACCCGATTGCGAAATGTGGGTACGGATAACCCTTGGTCAAATACCAACCGGGGACGAGTGGCAACGATTTCATCCACTAAGGGCGAAATCCGGCGAAATCGAGCCGTTTCTGCTCGTAATTCTAGTTCAGGTGGGGAAAAGGGGTCATTGGTGATCCGCACATTTTGAGCGATCGCTTCTGAACCTTCAAAGTCAATGCGATCGGCTTCATAGCGGAATCGGTTGATTGTTCCTACAGCCTGTGGCGCACCGGAAACGACATTCGAGAAATTTCCGGTTGTTGTGGTGCCAAAGCTGCCGCCGATAAAGAAGGAGTAAAAGCCGGGATTGGTTATGTCTTGCAGGGGTTGATTGCTGAGAACGCGATCGCTAATTGGTCGTTGTTCTTGGGGCGCATTGGGATCAGCCGGAGAGGGCAAGATGGTTAAATCAGTACCTGATGTCGGCACATATAATTCTCCACTGGCATCAAAAATCACACCGCTATCCTGGACAAAGGAATACTCAAAGCGTTGACCTCGTAAAACCTGATTTCCTCGCGTCAACACCACATTATCCTCAGCCACCAAAATCCGATTCGGTAGGTTAACTTGGACGCGATCCGCTTCCAGCAAAGCGCCGCGAAACCGCAACAGGACATCCCCTTGGGCGGTAATCACCTGTCGTTGTTGATCATATTCCTGTTGATCGGCGGTTACTTCCAGCACCCCTGTGATCGGACCGGGAGCCGCAGGTTCAGTGTCTTCTGAGGCGGAAGCATCAGGGGTTGGCTGGGAGGTTTGCGATCGCGGCTGTCGCTGATGAAGATCCGGTGCAGGGACTATCGCTGGGTTAGGTAATACTAGGGGATCGGATGGGGGAGATGTAAATTCAAACTCTCTGATCTCACCTCCCCGCTCTTGAGTCATGATACGTTCAACGTTTGAGAGTTCCAGGGTTACGGCGGAAGAACGCACCGAACTCGCATTTGTTGTCTCAGAGGTTAAGTTCGTGCTGAAAGCATCAGAATCAATCCTTTCTGCCCTCTGCCTTCCGCCTTCTGCCTTATCACTCTCTTCGGCTTTTCTTTGGTCATTAGTCCTTGGTTGTTGACCTATAGTCAATGACGGATTTAGCGTAGTTGAGATCGGGTCAGCCTGGACTTTTTCCGATTGACTTGTGCAACAGGGCTGCAAATCTGCCGCCGTTCCCATCTCTTCTGCTAGCTTGCTCCCAGACGTGCCATGGCACGTCTCTACATTCCTCCTCTGCTCGCCTGCTGGTTCGCAGGTGGTGACCAACTTTTGTTGAGGTGGATTAGCCGTATTTATTGAGCGGTGAGCAGGTATCTTATCCTGTGCGTCTAAAAAGTCCTCATGTCCTTTTACCTCATTTCCTTGAAGCCTTTGACTGGGAGCCTCTGCATTGTTTCCACTTAACTGTGAGGATTCCACAGGACTGGATATCAAGGATTGCGGCGTGCGATCGCGGGAGTCTCCGGTGCGGTTTGACGGCAAATCATGACCCGCTGAACTCGTCTTGCCATCTCTGCTCTTTGACACCTCGGTTCCGTGGTTTTCTCGGGCCGCATAACGGGCAGAAATCGACTGTCCTAGCAGAGTAGCCTGTGAAGATGTTATGTCTGATGAAAACTCTGGCGGTAACGTTTCGGGTGGGGTTGGTGTCGCCAGTCCCTTTGGCGTTTGCTGGGGAAGGCGAGTCGGTACTGAACTCAGATGTGAGGACGAAAGGGGAGCAACAGCGTCCTCAGTCGTTAACGATTGAATAATGGCAGGAGTTTCAGGCGGCTGAACGGGTTGGGGCATTTTTCAACAATAACGGTCGAAGGAACAAATCCGAAGCGTACCGCCTTACCGCGCCTAATCACAGCGGGGCGAGATACGCCTCGCCCCTTTAAAAAACTCAGGGATGAAGCAAAGTATAATTTACTCCAAATCCCGTCGCTTGGGGTTACGAGCCGGATCGTTTGACAGGAAGCCAAACACGAATAAGGCAACGAAAATACTAACAACGATATAGACCACAATCTTGAGTGTCAGCATCTTGAATATCTCCCAGAGGTATGAATCATCGAATTGGCGATTATGTTGCGTTTTGCAACAACTTTTCTAATCATACCCAATCGTGGTCTCCATGTTGATAGGCAAAGTTTACTCACGCTCAGGATGTTTGATCGGTATTTTCAGGACACTTTCTCTAAATCAGCCTGGGATCATTATCCCTACATTCTTATGCACATCAGACTTTTTTAGTCAAGAGTAAGTTCCATGACCTAAGACCCATGATAAATTCCTTGTGCCATCTGCCATCTGCCATCTGCCATCTGCTTTTCATGAATCATCCAAAAAATGAGCCTGAACCTCTTACTGATGGGATTTTAGCCTGAAGCTGACATCGATAAACCCAAGTCTGTTACAAAAACAGTATTAAAAGTCTCATCCTTTGTGTAAAAGTATGTACACAATGTTATCCGTGTAAGACTTAGAATTTTGTCGCTTTATGCAGCCTATTCGCACTTTTAACGTTTCTCCCGCTTTGCCAGAAGCCCTGGAACCCTTACGTAAGCTGGCATATAACCTGCATTGGGACTGGAATGTGGAAACAAAAGACTTGTTCCGGCGCCTAGACCGTAAACTCTGGGAATCGACTCGCCATAATCCCGTTTTGACGTTGGGGATGATTAGCCAAGCCCGTCTGGAAGAAGTGGCTGAAGATGATGGGTTTCTGGCACAAATGGAACGGGCATCTCGACAGTTAGACGACTACCTCAAGGAACGGACATGGTATCGTAAACATCGTGGCAACAGCGAGGAAAAAGAATGCTATGCCTACTTCTGTGCCGAGTATGGGTTAGTCGATTGCCTGCCCATATATTCCGGTGGTTTGGGTGTTCTGGCTGGCGATCATCTCAAATCTGCCTCTGACCTTGGTTTGCCTTTAGTGGCAGTCGGTTTACTTTATCAAGAAGGATACTGCGCCCAATACCTGAATGCAGATGGTTGGCAACAAGAGCGCTATCCGATTAATGACTTTTACAATATGCCGCTGCACTTAGAGCGGAATGCTGATGGTTCAGAAGTGCGGGTTGCCGTCGAATATCCAGGTCGTACTGTTTATGCCCGCGTCTGGCGCGTGCAAGTGGGAACGGTTTCCTTGTATCTGCTTGATACCAACATCGAACCCAATAATCCCTACGACCAAGATATCACCGATAGACTTTATGGGGGTGATCTGGATATGCGGATTCACCAAGAGATGATGTTAGGGATTGGTGGAATTAGAGCCTTAAAAGCCTTGGGATACAAGGTCAACGTTTATCACCTCAACGAAGGTCACTCCGCGTTTTTAATTCTGGAACGCATCCGTCGATATATGGAGGAAGAAGGGTTAAGCTTTGCCGAAGCCAAACAATTGGCTCAGTCTACCCAACTATTCACCACCCATACGCCTGTCTCAGCGGGATTTGACCTATTTCCTCCCGATAAGGCAATGTACTATGTGGGTCATTATGCGAATATCTTTGGCTTGTCGCGGGAAGAATTTCTGGGGTTGGGACGAGAAGATACGGGGAATTTGGCATCTCCTTTCAGCATGGCAGCGTTAGCCATTAAAACCTCTAGTTTTATTAATGGCGTCAGCCGATTGCATGGGGACGTGTCGCGGAAGATGTTCCATGGACTGTGGTCTGATCTGCCTCTCGATGAAGTCCCGATTACCTCAATTACCAATGGAGTTCATGCTCGTAGTGTGGTGGCAAAAGCCAACCAGGAACTCTATGACCGCTATTTGGGTCCGAACTGGTCAAGCCGCAAAGCAGAAGATCCCCTGTGGGATCGGGTGGCTTCGATTCCGGATGAGGAGTTGTGGCGCAATCACCAAGCTTGTCGGTCTCAAATGGTTATGTCTGTACGGGAACGCTTACAATACCATTTACGCGATCGCGGCGCTACCTCTGCTGAAATTGATCGGGCGCATGAGGTTCTAGATCCCAGCATTTTGACCATCGGTTTTGCCCGTCGGTTTGCCACATATAAGCGGGCAAACTTATTCATGCGGGATCTGGATCGGATCAAGAAAATTATCCAAGGCAATAAAGAACGAAAAGTTCAGTTTGTCATTTCCGGTAAAGCTCACCCCAAAGACATGCCTGGAAAAGATTTAATCCGCGACATTATCCATACAATTCGGGAAGCCGGATTGGAGAATTCTGTCGTCTTTGTTCCCAACTATGACATTCACATCGCCCGATTGATGGTATCGGGGTGTGATATCTGGTTAAATACTCCCCGTCGCCCCCGTGAAGCATCCGGAACCTCTGGAATGAAGGGGTCTATGAATGGTCTGATGAATGTCAGTATCCTTGATGGATGGTGGGACGAAGCCGATTACGTGCGAACCGGGTGGCCCATCGGTCATGGGGAAGAATACGATAATCCTGAGTACGAAGACGAGATAGAAGCCAATGCCCTTTATGAGCTAATGGAAAAGGAAATTGTCCCCCTATTCTACAATCGCGATAATGAAGGATTACCGCGTGGGTGGATTGCCAAGATGAAAGATGCAATCCGGCTTAATTGTCCTACCTTTAATACCGCTCGTATGCTGCGAGATTATGCGATGCGGGGTTATTTCCCAGCTAGCGAACGCTACAAGGCGATGACGAGCGAGAACTACCAACCCGTGAAAGCCCTTGCTCAGTGGAAACAACACTTATTTGAACAGTGGTACAACATTAAAATTGAAGACATTGACATTGCGGCTGCCAAGGATCTGATGGTCAATCAAACGGTTGCGGTGAAAAGCCGGATCAACCTCGCTGGACTAACGGCTGATGATTTACAGATAGAACTCTACCAAGGTTCAGTCAATGCCGACGGGCAAATTGTTAATGGCGTACCCGTGGTGATGGATTACCAAGGAACTGACGAACACAATATCAGCATCTACACGGCAGATATCTGTTATGGTGCCAGTGGCTTACAAGGTTTGTCTCTCCGGGTATTTCCCAAACACAAACACCTTTCTAGTCTCTATGAACCTGGTTTAGTTCTCTGGGCTTCTTAGTATTAGAGATGGGGGGAGTCGGGGCGGGTTGAGTCACATTTCGGGTGCAACCGAAAAGATAGTAATTAAACCCGCCCCTACAGAGGCACCAGATACCGTGAAAAGTGAGGTTAGCTCCCTCTGCTGTTCTTTTACTTGGAGAACTTCAGGTTACAACAAACAAGGTAATTACCTTGTCCTTCCGATATCTAAAATTCTCCAAGTAATTACAGCACTAACGATACCAATCAATACGCTCAAGCCAAAGGTTAAACTAAAATTTGCCCAATGGTTTAGTGCGGGTGTCGGTTGATTGGCGGGGACTGGTAAAATACTCTTGACAATCCCTTCTGCTTGTTCAGTCAGGGCAGACGCAGCCAGTGATGCAGTGCTAATTCCCACACTCGCGATCGCGACGGTTTGGTTGAGGGTGCGTTCGTTCTTGGTTTTCTCAATTTCGATGATTCCAGCAATGGTTTTTATACAGGTTTCTAGGGGATTTAATCCAGCTTTCAAGGTTTGGTAATCGCTGTGGATGTGGCTGAGAAATTTCTCCGTCGCCATCTCGCCAAACGCTTTCAGGAAGCAGAGATCGCTGTTGGGGTCAAGTTGTGCGATCGCCTCTACTCGCTTGGTGTAGTTTTGAGTATTTATTTCTAGATTCGAGGCTTGTTCTTGCAGATAACCTAAACTGGTTTCGTAGTAATGGGATATCGACAAAGCATGGGCTAAGTCTTGTTGCAATTCATCTAGATTTAGGGGAGAAGCATGAAGGCGATCGGGTAGGGAATCAACCAGTTTTTGGGTAACCCGCGAGAAATCTTTCAGTGTTCTTTTCAGTTGACGGCTTTGTTCATAACTCCACAGTATTTTATTGCGGTAGTGGAACAGAGGAAGTAAATTGAGGTAGAGTCTGCCAATAATATCTTTCAATTCTGCGTCGGTTGTATCATAAGCAAATAAGCAGATCAGGATATATTGATTGCGGTTTAAGCCATCGGGAATGATGTCGATTTGTCCGATTTCAAAGCACGTTGCTCTTTTGAATATTCCCTGTCCTTGATAGTTCCGTTGCCATTTGGCGTGGGGAAGCAGTTGTAAAGCGTTGTAACAATCTTTTGCTGTTGCTTTTGGGTCTTGATTGTCTGTGGCTAGTTTACCCCAAACCAGCCAGTTTTCACCCATCTTACCAGGAATTTTATGGGTGTGTTCGAGGATAATCTCTTTGATTTGTGCCAGTTTTTCCTCTAGGGAGAGTTGTTCCCAATCGGGTTCGTTCTCTTTTCCCGAACAGTCGATTTGTAGGGCGTAAGTATCGCCAAGTTTTACGGGGTAATAATAGCCGTCGAGGGGATATTTAAACCGCTCAATTTTCTCCGCCCCTAGGAGTTCGATATAACTGGAAAATGGGATTTCAGCATCTTGGAGTTCGGCGAGTTTTTGATCACTGAGACCATCCTGATAAATGCGCTGCCAAAAACGGCGGCGATTTTCCTGAATTTGCTCATTACTCTGTCCCAATCCGTCTACTAAATCATAGAGGAATAAATCGACAGTGGGATAAATCAGTTGGGGAGACGAGTTCATATAACGTTATCAATTATAAAATCATTGTCGCGGCTGTAGGGGCGCACCGACGTGCGCCCTATCACCGACGTGCGCCCTACTCAATGTACTGCGTCAGGCTGTAAAATACTATAGGAAATAAAATTGATTTTTGATTAGTCATACTCCATACTTATTCTTAGCCGAATTTACCGGATTAGGATCAGAAAGGATTTGAGCGGTTTGATCAAGTTTGGTTCGATCGAATTTAGCTTCAATTGTTGCTAGAGTACATTCCATCTGGGCAATAATATCCTGGATATCTCTGGTGATATTAGGGGTTTCTCGATTATTATCGTCGTCAGCGTTATCAGCCGGAAGAAATTTTAACCCTATCTTTTCTTTTGCGGCTGTATCGGTTAACAAGAGACGGGCAGATTCATAAGGTATCTTTAAGGCAGGAATGCTAATTGCCAAATCGTGCAATTCTCCAATCCGGGTTTCCAGGGATTGGGCAATATCTGCCAGTTTTTCCTCAATTATATCAGAGAGGGGCGATCGCTGTTGGCAGAGGGCAGCAAGAAAGGCTTTGAGAGTCAGGATATCGGCGTCTTTCATCATGGACTATTGAATTGGAGTATATAATACTACTTTAATTGAGTTATCGATTGATTGCGACTTCTACAACTGTAGGGTAGCACCGACGTCTTATGTGTAAACTTAATCTCAAAACTCCACCTATCTGACTAGCGCTCACAGTTTAGATCCCCCTAAATCCCCCTTCAAAAGGGGGACTTTGAAGAATTTATGTTTCTCTGTTTTCCCCTAAATTTCTGGTTTTTCTGTGCCAATAATTTCTAGTTACCCCCTTTTTAAGGGGGGCTAGGGGGGATCTATTATCACGATATTATTGCAGTAGGTTTAGGTGTCTAACAGCCTTATAAAGGGCTAAAGCCCTGACTACAAACAATGAACGATGAACCCCATCTAATTCTTAAACACCAGATATCGTAAACGCCGCCCAGTAATACGGATGAGAATAAGGGGGATTATCATTTTCCATTCTATCTAGTAAATCGCGCTGGTCTTGCAGAACAAGCTGAAGCGATTTATATTGGGCAAGTTGAGGAATTACTTGATCTAACCACTCAATGAGTTGCTCACAATTCGCTGTTTTTAGCCAAATTTGAGCCGATTTTAGTGCCATTGGGGGCGATTGTCCCGCCTCAATGTGCTGGTAAAATTTGACAATTAATAAAGCGCTAGCCGCTGATTCTACTGTCCACAGGGGACTGATCACATAAGTTACCCCAGCTTTCAGAAAGGCGCTGACTAATCCTACATATTCATCGGTAATGGTTTCGTCGCCAGTCATCGCGGTTTCACAAGCACAAAGACAAGCCAGATAGTAATCTCTCAAATCCAGATGGATAATATCGGTTAATGTTAATTGGTCAGTATCGTGGAGGAATAGACAGGATTGAGCCGGATTGACGGAATTATAGGCTCCATGTCCGGTAAAGTGGAAGATATGATGGGGAGTTTGTAGAGATTGGCAGAGGGATTCACGAGTCGCGTTTGGGTTGGCGATTAGCGTAACCTGGGAAAATGGCTGACGAATTAATGCTGCTTCAATTTCAGCAAAGGGTAAGTCGGATAAGGGTGTGGCTTTTCCCTGAATGAATGGTCTACTTTTGGGATTTTCTACCAGTAATAAAGAATGGAGTGGGGGACAATTATCCGGAGTGTCATTAATCGGGAATTCTTCGCCATCGTCCCTATTTTCCTCATCCTCCAGAATTAACCGTAATTTAGAATAAGCGCTGGGGAGATAGGTACAGGTATAGTTCGGGAAAAAATAGTGCAGGGGGAAACGGTGCAAGTCGCGGTGGGGAATCAGGATAAGATTTTCAATCGGCTGATTTTGTAGGTATTCAATAATACCAGAGATATTCAGAATCGCCCTGAGTTCCTGGAAACTCTCCACCATTTGACGACGCCAAGGATGTTGTTTTTTATCGGTTCCGTTGGCTTTCTCCTTTGAACTCCGATACGCCTGATAACATTGATTCCATTCGGTTAACCATTTTTCCCAAGCCAGAACGTGCTGTAACGAGGCAGAACGCTGGTCATTCATATCTATCTATAAACCCTCTGCGAACCTCTGCGTTTCCCTCTGCGTTCCTCTGCGTTAAAACAACCTGCAACGCATCAGGTACTATCACAAACGTCGTTAACGCACTCGGACTCAAATGCCAATAAATCGCCGCCGTCGTTGGAGTTAAAAGACGTTGAATCTGGCGGTAATCCAGTTCCGGAACCTCCTCATATCCTAAGAACCAACGCAAACAGGTATTTTTTCCGGTTTCGGCGAGGGTTAAAGCACCAGCAATATCTCCTGACTGCATCGCTAAATCGACGGTTAATTGATTAAATAGGGCAGATTTGAGCGCCAGTTTTTGTTTTTGCGGCGTAGTTCGTTTGGGGTCAGCTAATAGGCGCTGTAATAGGTCAGCACCCCGACGCTGCAATTCTCGCGCTTCCTCAATTTCTCCTAAGTTTAGTAATACCCGAATCAAATCTTGCAGAACTTTGAAATGTAATTCTTCAAATTCAGGTGGCTTTAGGGTTTGTAGGGCGGTTTTGTAGCTAGTTTCTGCCTTGCGCCAGAAGGAATACGGGTTAATAGTTTTTCGACCTTGGAAATAATGCGCCCTGCCAGTTTGGTGATGTAAAACTCCCCAGCCTTCAGGATGAGTATCGCGACGAATGACGTTATCGAGTGGGGTTTGAAAGCTAGCAATTGCTCCCTCGTAACCGCGTAAATTTAGTTGAGGATTAGTCAGGGAAGGGTGATTGATAGAATCTTGAGCAATCTTGGTGATAACGTCCTCAGAGAGGGGTTGTTGGATGAGGTCAATTAATGTTTTGGAGGGCGGTTGCTGGATTATCTGGCTGAGTTGGGGTGAAGGGGGTTGTTCAAGTTGGTTAGTAACCTTGGGGAAATCAGTAAAAGTTTCTTTGAGTAAGGCAATGCTGGAGTTGAGAGAGGCTTGAAATAGGGCAAGATAGTGTTCTCGATTCGTGGCTTTTAGTGTAGGAATTAAGATATCAGGGGCTTTATTACGTTCTAAGCGAAAGCAGTCAGTAAAGTTTTGTTGCCAAAAATATTCATAACCAAATGATTCCATTGCTGCAACCCCCCGATTGCTCCACGCTTGGTAGTAATCAGGCTGGAGAGAAATTGCCTGGTCACAACTTGCCAGTGCTTCTTCATGTCGTCCTAACTCACCAAGCGCAATGCCCCGGTTTAACCAGTCTTGGTAGTCATCAGGTCGGAGAGAGATTGCCTGGTCAAAATTTGCCAGTGCTTCTTCATATCGTCCTAACTCACCAAGCGCAGCGCCCCGGTTATGCCAGGCTTGGTAGTCATCAGGTTGGAGAGAGATGACCTGGTCATCACTTGTCAGTGCTTCTCTGTATCTTCCTAAGTTACTAAGCATAGCACTCCGGTTAAACCAGGCTTGGTAGTAATCAGGTTGGAGAGAGATTGCCTGGTCCAAATTTGCCAGTGCTTCTTCATATCTTCCTAACTTAATAAGAACAAGACCCCGGTTGTCCCACGTTTGGTAGTAATCAGGTTGGAGAGAGATTGCCTGGTCAAAATTTGCTAGTGCTTCTTCATATCTTCCTAACTCACTAAGCGCAACGCCTTTTCCGCGCCAAGCTTGGTAGAAATCAGGTTGGAGAGAGATTGCCTGGTCAAAATTTGCCAGTGCTTCTTCATATCTTCCTAACTTAATAAGCATAACGCCCCGGTTGTCCCAGGCTGGGTAGTAATCAGGTTGAAGAGAGATTGCCTGGTCAAAATTTGCCAGTGCTTCTTCATGTCGTCCTAACTCACCAAGCGCAACGCCCCGGTTGTCCCAGGCTGGGTAGAAATCAGGTTGAAGAGAGATTGCCTGGTCAAAATTTGCCAGTGCTTCTTCATATCTTCCTAACTCACCAAGCGCAACACCCCGTTTAAACCAGGCGTGGTAGTCGTCAGGTTGGAGAGAGATTACCTGGTCAAAATTTGCCAGTGCTTCTTTGTGTCGTCCTAACTCACCAAGCACAACGCCCCGGTTGTCCCAGGCTGGGTAGTAATCAGGTTGGAGAGAGATTACCTGGTCATAACTTGTCAGTGCTTCTTTGTGTCGTCCTAACTCACCAAGCAAAACGCCCCGGTTAAACCAGGCTGAAGAGTCATCAGGTTGGAGAGAGATTACCTGGTCATAACTTGTCAGTGCTTCTTCATATCGTCCTAACTCACCAAGCAAAACGCCCCGGTTAAACCAGGCTGAAGAGTCATCAGGTTGGAGAGAGATTACCTGGTCAAAATTTGCCAGTGCTTCTTTGTGTCGTCCTAACTCACCAAGCACAACGCCCCGGTTGTCCCAGGCTTGGTAGTAATCAGGTTGGAGAGAGATTACCTGGTCAAAATTTGCCAGTGCCTCTTCGTATCGTCCTAACTTAAAAAGCGCAGCGCCCCGGTTGTCCCACGTTTGGTAGTAATCAGGTTGGAGAGAGATTGCCTGATCAAAATTTGCCAGTGCTTCTTCATGTCGTCCTAACTCACCAAGCACAACGCCCCGGTTGTCCCAGGCTGAAGAGTCATCAGGTTGGAGAGAGATTACCTGGTCAAAATTTGTCAGTGCTTCTTCATGTCGTCCTAACTTAAAAAGCGCAACACCCCGTTTAAACCAGGCGTGGTAGTCATCAGGTTGGAGAGAGATTACCTGGTCAAAATTTGTCAGTGCTTCTTCATGTCGTCCTAACTTAAAAAGCGCAACACCCCGTTTAAACCAGGCGTGGTAGTCATCAGGTTGGAGAGAGATTGCCTGGTCAAAATTTGTCAGTGCTTCTTCATGTCGTCCTAACTTAAAAAGCGCAGCGCCCCGGTTGTTCCAGGCTGAAGAGTAATCAGGTTGGAGAGAGATTGCCTGGTCAAAATTTGCCAGGGCTTCTTCATTCCGTCCTAACTCAAAAAGCACGACGCCCCGATTGTCCCAAGCTGGGTAGTAATCAGGTTGGAGAGAGATTACCTGGTCAAAACTTGCTAGTGCTTCTTCATTTCGTCCTAACTCACCAAGCGCAACACCCCGTTTAAACCAGGCGTGGTAGTCGTCAGGTTGGAGAGAGATTACCTGGTCAAAACTTGCTAGTGCTTCTTCATTTCGTCCTAACTTAAAAAGCGCAGCGCCCCGATTGTCCCAAGCTGGGTAGTAATCAGGTTGGAGAGAGATTACCTGGTCAAAATTTGCCAGTGCCTCTTCGTATCGTCCTAACTTAAAAAGCGCAGCGCCCCGATTGTCCCAAGCTGGGTAGTAATCAGGTTGGAGAGAGATTACCTGGTCAAAATTTGCCAGTGCCTCTTCGTATCGTCCTAACTTAAAAAGCGCAGCGCCCCGATTGTCCCAAGCTGGGTAGTAATCAGGTTGGAGAGAGATTACCTGGTCAAAACTTGCTAGTGCTTCTTCATTTCGTCCTAACTCACCAAGCGCAACACCCAGTTTAAACCAGGCGTGGTAGTCGTCAGGTTGGAGAGAGATTACCTGGTCAAAACTTGCTAGTGCTTCTTCATTTCGTCCTAACTTAAAAAGCACGACGCCCCGGTTGTTCCAGGCTGAAGAGTCATCAGGTTGGAGAGAGATTGCCTGGTCAAAATTTGCCAGTGCCTCTTCGTATCGTCCTAACTCACCAAGCGCAGCGCCCCGATTGTCCCAGGTTTTGTAGAAATCAGGTTGGAGAGAGATTGCCTGGTCTAAATTTGCCAGGGCTTCTTTGTGTCGTCCTAACATCCCCAGCACAACGCCTCTTCCGCGCCAAGCTTGGTAGTAATCAGGTTGGAGAGAGATTGCCCGGTCAAAACTTGCTAGTGCTTCTTTATGTCGTCCTAACTTAATAAGCACACCACCCCGGTTATCCCAGGGGTGGTAGTAATCAGGTTGGAGAGAGATTGCCTGGTCAAATTTTGCCAATGCTTCTTCATATCTTCCTAACTCATACAAGGTGACGCCCTGGTTAAACCAAAACTCTGCACCTGAAACTGTGGAAGAATTACTGACAGGAACCGACTCTTGATTATATCCAGAACCCTTTAAACCAGCCAATAGCTGATTCAACTTCTCAACCTCACTCAAACTCGCCCCTTGCTCATTCCCCCCCGCTATAGCCGATTCAGTTATCACAGAATTATCCGGTTCCGGCACAACCAACAACCCCTCTGCCAACTCCCGCGCCACCCGTGCCAATTCCCCAGTCGCCCTCTCTCCCAACCGCCTCAACCGCCGCGCCAACTCCTGATGCACCTCTGGCTGTGCCAACCAGCGCTGACCAAATTCCTGTAACCACTCCGCCAGCCGTTGCTGATGCACATTCCGACTAATCAAAAATGCCTGTAACTGTCCCCAAGTTTTCCCCTGCGCTACTTCTGCCAATAGCGCTAAAACCACATTCTCGTAGTCCAAATCACTGGGTTGAGTGGGTGGAGGTGGAGGCGTCGGCGGTTGACGTATAAACCAGCGTTTCAGCCAACGCCAGAGTTTAGCGAGTAACTTGAACATGGAATTGATGGCTGACGTTTCACGGTATCTGACCCCTCTGTAGGGGCGGGTTTCACCACTATCTTTTCGGTTGTACCCGGATGTCACTAAACCCGCCCCGACTGGGGTTTCACCACTTTATACTGTGGTCAAGATTAATTTTAAGATAATCCAGTGTTCAGTATCGTGGCAAAGGTGCGTTACGCTACCCTTCGGGAACGCTCCGCGAACGCTAACGCACGATGGCGGCGTGACCGGGTTAAAATAGGACTTTGTTTGTAGTAAGCACAAAGAGTGCTTTAACGCCTAGCTGGAGAGGGCTAAAGTTCCCTCACTACGAACTCAACCGTCGAAACCCACCAGCATACCAGTCAGTGGCATTCGCTCTAAGATTGAGGTGACAAGGTACTTAAATCCTCTAACACTTTTGTCACAGACTGATATCGATCCATGAAGTAGTAGCGCACCATTTTTTCTAATATTTCACCGAATTCGTCACTCACATTTGCCAAATGACGCCAGCTAATTTCCCCGGTCTCTGAATCCAGCACTAACTGGTGAGGAGGAATGCCTGTTAAAGCTTGAATCCCAATCACCCCAACCGCATAAATATCGCTGCTCAGAGTCGGGTGTCCAGCGTATTGTTCTGACGGTGCATAGCCACGAGTACCAACCGCCACCGTATTATGTTCCTGGGTATCGTGTTCCTGATCCAGTTTTTGTTGAGGTTGAATCTGTTTAACTGCCCCAAAATCAATTAACACCAATTGACCATCGGTTTGGCGACGAATAATGTTACTGGGTTTGATATCCCGGTGAATAACATTATGTTCATGGATAAACACCATAATTTCTAAGAGACCTTTGATTAACTTGACCACTTGCTCTTCTGGCATTCGCTTATCTACAGGTAACTCGTCGCTGAGTGAATCTCCTTTAATGTATTCTTCGACAAGATAGAATTCCCGACTTTCTTCAAAATATGCCAGCAACTGGGGAATGTGAGAATGTCTGCCTAACTTTTCTAAGATTTCTGCTTCTGTATGAAAGAGACGTCTGGCAATGGCGAGAAATCGTTCATCGCGACGGGCTGGTTTTAAATGCTTGACCACACACTTGGGTTTGCCCGGTCTGTGGCTATCTTCAGCTAAATAGGTGAGACCAAATCCCCCAGAACCTAGAACCCGATTAATCTTATAGCGTCCGGCTAAAAGGTTGGGATTGTCAGATGGTTTAACCGTTGGCGCGGGTTGGCTCACAGCTGCATCAGGTGTCCAAATTGCCGTTTCTCCATCCCCATCCTGCTGCGATGGGGCAATAGCCGTTTCTTCACTTAGGGTTACCTCTTGCTGTTCTGCAATCAGAGTCTGATCGTCATCTTCAGCCTCTTGAGTGGTTGGAGCAAAGCTGGTTCTATCTTGTAATAAACCCTGAAGGGCAATGAGATTATTTTCCTGTTCTTGGAGTAGACGGGCAAAATGGGCGCGTTCTTGCTGATTTTGGTAGGCGCTATAAGCCAAGACCCCTGTAGATGACATCACCAGTCCCACGACGGGTATCATCACCGGTATCCAACCTGCCTCCAGAAACACGATCAAGGATATACTGCCCAAAAGACCAATCGCTACTGTCTCAGCCAGCAGCAGTTGCCGGATATTGTGGGTGATGGATATCAGGATAGCGCCCGTCAATGACCAAAACCCGATCCAGACCACTTCTCCCCACTCAGGGATAAACCAAAACAGCTTGCGTCCATTGAGAACGGTACTGAGCAGTTGACTGACAATTTGACCATGAACAACTACTCCCGGCATTTTTTGCAGAACTTCCCCTTCGGAACTGTAGGGCGTGTAGAACAGATCATTTTCTGCCGGATCAGAAATCCCAATCAGGACGATGCGGTCTTTGACTAAGCTTGGATCAAGACGATCTTCGAGAACGTCTGTCAGGGTCACACTATCGGCGAGTTTGTCCGCAGAGCGGTAATTCAATAAAAGTTGATAGCCACCCGCATCCGCCTTTTGATACCCTCCTGACTTGGGCTTTAGGGGTTTGAAAACCACATCTCCCCATTTGAGATACTCTTGTTCGTCTTGGGTAATCGTTTGTGGTTCAATTCCTTTTTGTTCTAGGTAGTACCGGGCTAACTGAAAGCTAAAGGAAAGGCGGGTGCTACAACCTTCAGGAATTTCGGCATTGTGAAACAACAATGCCCGACGCACAACACCCCCTTCATCGATCGCTAAATCCGCAAAGCCAACCCGCTCCTGAGGCACAGCTTTCGGTGGGGGAGTCCCTCGCTTGGTTTCGTTCCCTAGCCGACAAATAGGAATGAGATTATCGCTGTTGTTAAAGAGTTGGGTTAATTCAGCGTTACCCGGAGGTATGGGAATATCCCGATACATATCCAAACCAACCACCGTCGGTTGATGCTGCTGTAGCTTTTGCAGTAGCTGCGTCATCACCGCATCAGTCATGGGCCACTGCTCTAGGGATTCAATATCCTGCTCCGTCACCTCAACCACCAACAGGCGTGGGTCAGGGGGTAAACTCGGTCGCAACTGCATCAACCGATCATAAGCATAAAGCTCCAATGGCTCCAAAAGCGCTAACTGGCGAGTCCCCAGCAACACACCTGTAACCGCCAAACTGGTTAGCAAGGCTGGATTTTTCCAGGTCAAACTACCAATGCGTTTAAGACGCGACCAAAAGGCAGAGAGCTTTGACCCTTCGCGACCCTCGTAGGGAACCTGGTTTTGAGATAACTCCCCACTAGTTTCCTTCACGTATCTGATTACTCACAACTAACACCTTAACGCTAGCAAGAATTTCCCTGAATTGTAGCCAACATCAACATAGAATTCAGTAGACACTGGTCTCTATTATGACTCAATGTGGGTTGAAAAATAATTCTCTGATTAGCGATAAATAAGTAGGGTGAGCAATGCCCATCCTACTCAAAAGAGTTCTCATTCTTGGGGTGCTAGTTGCTTGAATTACTTTTCAGTCATCGTGTAAGCCCCATCCCAGTCATCCGGTGGTGGTTCTTGGAGAAAATGTTGACACCGCTTCAGGTGTAATGCAGAGGCTTTATCATTTTTGTCAAATTCTTCCATGATAATGCCAAATTCACCCATCGCCCGGGTAAACTTCCGGTTGAGATAATGCTCCCGTCCTTTGTGGTAATGTTCAATAATTTCCTCTTTTTCGGCAGAAAGGGGATCAGAACGCAGTCCCACCAGTTCGTAAATTCTGACAGGCTTATTCTTGCCTTTGACGCGAATGCAATCGAGTTCCCGATACCAAATCCTATCCTGGCAGGGAGCAAAGGTATATTCGCTAATAATAATGTCACAGCCATATTGCTTACTGGCACCTTCTAGGCGGGAGCCTAAGTTGACACCATCGCCAATGGCGGTGAACTCCATCCGCTTACTCGAACCAATATTGCCGCTAATCACACTGTCCGAGTTAATCCCAATCCCAATTCGGATTTCTTCTTTTTTCTGTGACAGACGATTAGCATTAAAATCTGCCAATCGGTGGCGCATGTCCACAGCCGTTTGTACCGCTCTCCAGGCGTGATCGGGTAGGGGTAAGGGCGAACCAAATACCGCCATAATTGCATCGCCGATATATTTATCGAGAGTACCTTTCTGCTTGAAAATCGCCTCGACCATCGATTCAAAATACTCATTCAGCATTCCCACCACTTCTTCCGCTTGGAGTTTTTCGGTCAAAGTGGTGTAGCTACGAATATCAGAAAACAGCACCGAAACTTCTTTGCGATCGCCTCCCATTTTGGCATCACCCAGTTTCAGCAGTTCTTCTGCCAACTCCTGAGTCATGTACCGATACATTGTACTCTTGAGGCGCTTCTCATCACTGATGTCGTCCATCACCACCAACGCCCCATACACATTGGTCAGATCGCTAGTATCCGCAATGGAGTTAATCGACAAATGCACGCTATGCTCT
The DNA here is from genome assembly GCF_000155555.1 of Coleofasciculus chthonoplastes PCC 7420. GTDB lineage: Bacteria > Cyanobacteriota > Cyanobacteriia > Cyanobacteriales > Coleofasciculaceae > Coleofasciculus > Coleofasciculus chthonoplastes_A. The sequence continues at coordinate 248,755 of NZ_DS989843.1, read as the reverse complement.
TCATTGCTCGGCGTTAGCAACGTCTGATCGGGGTAGTACTGATTGCGGTCTTTCTCGCTTTTGGCATCTAAGCCATTCTGTAGTAATTGAGCAAAGCTGGCAAGGCTACCCTCTTTCTCTTTAATTTTGATCAATTCGGAAACTGATCGCCCTTCGATAGTATCTCCCTTACTAAAGCCCAACAGTTGCTTGGCACTTTCATTCGCCGCGATAACTTTACCGGCTTTGTCTGTAGAAATTACACCATTGGTCAGACTCCGCAGGATATCCCTCTGCATTTGCTCCTGCTGTTTAACCGTGGCAAACAGCTTTGCATTTTGCAGCGCCACACCCGCTTGGATATTAAAGGCTTCCATAAAAGCGACATCGCTTTGATCGAAACTCGCCTTCCAGCATTCGGGTGCGTCTTGTTCCTCTTTATCTGGATTGGGCTGGTAAGGAGGAAACTCTCCCTTCTTTTTCTTATTCACTAATTGAGTGACGCCAATTAACTCGCCATCGGCGTTATAGACTGGCATACACAGCAAGCTACAGGTGCGATATCCCGTATTGCGATCGGTTTCTCTGGCTTTCTCGGAATCGGGATGATTGTACAGGTCAAATGGGATATTCAGAATTTCACCCGTCAGCCCGACTCGACCCGCAAAACCAGCTCCGATGGGAACCCGCAGTTCTTTCATCGAGCCGCCAGACTGAGTAATCTTCGTCCACAAATCATTGCGTTCGTGATCAATCAACCACAAAGTCGAGCGATCGGCATTCATCAGCTCCTTAGCTTCCTCCATCACCCGCTTGAGCGTTTCTTCCAAGTCCAAACTGCTCTTACTCAGGGATTCAGTCGCTTTCATCAGAGCATTAGCCGCTCGCTGTTGCTGGGTTGCCAGGTAAAATGACTTGGACGATTCCAGAATCAGGCGGATGGAGGGGGCAAATTCTTCAAAAAGTTTCTGATCGGTTTCGCTAAACCCTTGTTTATCAATTTTTTCTTCTAAGGGTAAATCATCCTCAGGCTCATGATCCGGCTTTAGCTTATTCAGTAGCTGAACCACAGCCACCAAGTCTCCCTTCTCATTGAGTAAGGGCAGCGTCAGCATCGTATACGTCCGGTATCCGGTTGTCTTATAGAGTTTTTTAGACCCTTCTGATCGCCGATCATCGAAGAAATCGTAGGGATTATTGACAACTTTTTTCAACGTTGCCACTTCCCCAGCAATTCCCTGATCAGCCGGAATCCGAAGTTCTATGGTTTTTCCATTCTCACCCTCGGCGACGATCGAAAATAATTCATTTTTATTTTCATCCAGTAAAAATATCGTTGTCCGGTCTGCACCCAACAGCTCTGCTGTCTTCAAAGTGATGGCATTGAGCATCTCCTGAAGAATTGTCTCAAACCCTTGGCTGTCGAGGAGCATGGACAGGGTTTGATGAACAACTTCGAGCTTCTTTTCCACCCCCGTAACAACTTCTTTGAAGCTGTCTTGAGTCAGGGGCGCAAGAAACGCCGTAAATGTTCCATTAGTGGCCGCTAGGGCACCAGCAGAGGCAGGTTGATGTTCATGCGCTCTTTGGTCGTCAGTATAGATTGGTGTTATATCAACGGTATCTCCATTGTGATCCGCAGACCTGGGTGAAAATGCAGCTGTCATATTTCTCGTTAGGGTCAGAGAACATTCCTGGCATACGAATAAGATTACTCTATCAGTTAAAGTTTTACCACTCAGGTTTATTTTATTGGCAAGATGAGGGAGCTGGGGAAGCTGGGGGAGCTGGGGAAGCTGGGGAAGCTGGGGGAGATGGGGGAGCTGGGGAAGCTGGGGAAGCTGGGGGACTAAATTTCTATTGCCTAAGCTGTCATGCATTTAAATTGGGTATTAGTAGCGAGCAAGATGCAAAGCCTGCGGCATGGCTTCGCTTAACGCACTACAAGGATTGCGCCATTATTGATATTAAGTATTAAGGTTTAAATGCCGAACAGCTTATTGCCTATTGCCTATTGCCTATTGCCTGTTCCCTGTTCCCTATTCCCTGTTCCCTGTTCCCTGTTCCCTGACGAATGACCATCTCCATTAATTCTGACGCCAATGACGGGCTTGGGTCAACAGCGAATCAGCAAACGTCATGGCTTCTTGACCCGATTGTCCACCCGCTAGCTGGGCAATTTCTTCCTGGCGGTGAGAATGATGATCGAGGCGACTGACGCGAATAACGGTACGCAGGTCAATCTCAGAAATTCCCTGATCAACGAGCGTGTTTGTCTGCTTAGTTTCGGGTAAGAGGGTTTGATCGATCACCTGTTTATCGACGCGGAAATGTCGATCTGCCATGGCGGCGATGATGGGTTGGTGAGTCACACACAAAACTTGATTCTGCTGGCTCAGGTGATGAAGTCGTTCCGCGATCGCACTGGCTACCCGCCCCGATACCCCAGCGTCAATTTCATCAAAAATTAAGGTCACGCCTTGGTCACCACTATTGGACAAACAGGCTTTCAATGCCAGTAAAAAACGGCTCATTTCCCCCCCCGATGCCGTTGCTGCTAACGGTTGTAGAGGTTCCCCTGGGTTGGGAGATAAATAAAACGTGACTTGATCCGCACCAGTCACTGTCGGCGTGATGGGTGTGATCGCGACCTGAAATTGTACCTTTTCCATGGCTAGAGGCTTCAGTTGCTCCACCAGACGCTGTTCCAGTTCCTCGGCTGCGACTCGACGTAACTGGGTGAGCTGATTACAATATTCTGTTAAGATTTCCTGACATTGACGATAACTTTTTTCCAACTCATCCAAGGATTGACCATTACCCCGGAGTTCAGCCAATTCTGAGGTCAGTTTTTCGTAATGAGCGATCGCATCGGCTAACGTGGGTCCATATTTCCGGCAAATTTGTTTCAGGGCGCGGATGCGTTCTTCCACCTCTTCTAAACGTTCGGGATCAGTTTCGAGTCCATCCCCATACGCATTAATTTGGTGAGAAGCTTCTACCACCTGCGCTAAAGCCCCACTGACCAATTCTAGGATGGGTTGTAATTGGCTGTCGTATTGCGCCATATCACTCAACGTGGTTTCGGCTTCCCCTAATAAATCGGCGCAGGCAAATGCACCGCTGTCATTTTGGTAAAGTGACTGATAGACCTGATAACTGTGCTGTTGAAGTTCTACGACATGAGTTAACCGTTGACTCTCTTGTTCGAGTTCGGTAAGTTCATCCGGATCAGCAAGATCAGCGGCGCTCAGTTCCTGAGTTTGATACTCTAGCCAATCGAGACGTTGTAGACGCTGCTGTTCCGACTGACGCCGTTTTTGCAGGGCTTGCCAAGCGTCCTGAGATGCCAGATAAGCCGTAGTCACTTGATCAAGGTGTTGTTTGATCGGGAAACCGCCGAAAAAGTCAAGCAGTCGCCGCTGGCGAGTTGAGGCAAAAAGCTGTACTGTTTGACCTTGGGCGGTAATTTCCACCAAGCGATCGCGTAATTGTTCCATCAAGCGGCGATTCACCAAAATCCCATTAATTCGCGATCGCGATCGCAGGGAGTTCTGTTTAGCCGTAATCTCTCGACTACAGACCAAATCCGCTTCATCAAGTAAATCAATTTCCTGTTCACTCAACCAAGCCATCAACGTCCCATCGATGCGAAACGTCGCCTCAACCAGCGCCCGTTTTTCCCCGGTGCGAATCAAGCGATGGGTGACTTTTCCTCCCAACGCGACATCAATGGCATCCAGAATGATTGACTTGCCAGCACCCGTTTCGCCCGTCAAAACATTCAGACCCGCCGCAAATTCCAATTCCAGTTGGTCAATTAAGGCAAAATTTTGAATCCGTAACGATAGCAACATAACATTTTCATCCAATAGTTAGAGAAAGCGGTTAAAAGACGAAATAAGTCATAAGTTATAAGTGGATACTACCGTGCCGATCGAGCCAACCTTGTTCCTTAATCATGAGTCCTGATCAGGATAAACTGAATGGCGTGGTATCTCAATCATTTTTTTGTTACAATTCTTTACAGAGCCGCTCCTGTTGGTGAATCCTGAATAAATATGAATCTTAAAACAATTTCTCCTGCCTCTCCCCAGCCAGATTCAATCGCCGAACTCAATCCCTCAGTGGAATCCTTACCCCCTGAGCCAATTGTGGTTGAGTATGAACAGACGCCGTCCCCGGGATCAGCGCTACCACAGGAGTGTTCGGAAAACCGAACCGAAACGCTGCGCTATGATCCAGTAGCGATTGAAGCTCAATATGGACGCGCACCGCTACAAGTCTTAGGACGGCTACTCAGGATTACTTTACCCACGGCTGCCTTTGCCTTAGGGCTATGGTGGGATCGGATACGAGGTCGCCGACAGATCAAAGAACGGCGGCGAGCGATTCAGTTGCGGGAACTCTTAACCCAACTCGGACCAGCGTATATTAAGGTCGGGCAAGCACTTTCGACGCGACCTGACTTAGTACCACCCCTCTACTTAGAAGAGTTGGCGTTGCTACAAGATCAACTCCCTCCCTTCCCCAATGAAGTCGCTTTTCGATTCATCGAAGAAGAACTAGGCGATCGCCCCGAAGAAATTTATGCCGAACTGACCTCATCGCCTGTAGCCGCCGCCTCCCTAGGACAAGTTTACAAAGGGAAACTTAAAACAGGGGAAACCGTCGCCGTCAAAGTGCAGCGACCAGGTTTAGCACGGCGCATTGCCTTGGACGTTTATATATTACGCCGCCTCGCTCAGTGGGTACAAAACAATGTTAAGCAGGTGCGGAGTGACTTGGTTGCCATTATGGATGAGTTTGGCACCCGCATCTTTGAAGAGATGGATTATACCCAAGAAGGGTGTAATGCTGAACGCTTTGCCAACCTTTACGGTCACCTTCAGGATATATATGTACCCAAAATTTACTGGCAATATACAGGACGGCGTGTCTTGACAATGGAGTGGGTCAGTGGTACTAAACTGACTAATCTGGAAGCAATTAAAGCTCAAGAAATTGACGCCAAGTATTTAATTGAAGTTGGCGTGCAATGTTCACTACGTCAACTATTGGAGCATGGATTTTTCCATGCTGATCCCCATCCCGGAAATTTACTAGCCACGCCGGAAGGCAAGCTGGCTTATCTGGATTTTGGGATGATGAGCGAAGTCAAACCCTATCAGCGTTATGGGTTGATTGAGGCGGTTGTTCATTTAGTCAATCGGGACTTCGCAGGTTTAGCTCATGACTATGTAAACTTAGAGTTTCTGTCGGAAGATACGGATTTAACCCCAATTATTCCAGCGCTTGCTAATGTTTTTAACAATGCCTTAGGCGCTAGTGTTGCCGAACTCAATTTCAAAAGTATCACTGACCAACTCTCGGAAGTGATGTATGAATATCCATTTCGAGTTCCCGCCTACTATGCCCTAATTATTCGTTCCTTGGTCACATTGGAAGGGATTGCGATTAATGTTGATCCGAATTTCAAGGTTCTCAGTAAAGCTTATCCTTATGTGGCGAAACGTTTGTTAACAGATTCTTCCCCACAATTACGCGCTTCTCTAAAAGACTTACTCGTCAAAGACGGTAATTTCCGCTGGAATCGTCTGGAAAATTTATTGCGGAATGCCGCCAATTCTCAAGATTACGATTTGAATAAGGTTTTAAATCAAACGTTAGAATTTTTATTCTCAGAACGTGGAGTTTTGATTCGAGACCAATTGATCGAGGAAATTGTCAAAGCCGTCGATATGTTTGGACGTCAAACCTTTGATAATGTAACTGAGTCTCTGCGCCAACGAGTGGGATTACAGCAAAAAACAGAATCCACTAGCAAAGTCGTAGAACTACCGCAAAGTGCAGAGCATATCAAACGAATTTGGCAAATTCTGCAAGATACGCCCGGTTTCGATCCCTTCCAACTTGCCCCCCTTGTTCCTCAATTTTTGATGAAGCCAGAAACTCAGCAAATGGGACAAAAAATTGCTGGCGGTTTAGCCCAACGGGTGATGGCACGATTAATTCGGGAAGTTTTACTTCAGGAGACTCAAAGTCAAGGGGAAAAGCCTTCTAATGGTTCTAGCGTCAAGAGAGCACCCAAACTCGTCCTGCCACCAGCCGCCGCGATTCACTGACATGCTCCCGGTGGGCAATGCCCACCCTACGGTCTATTAAGTTTCGGCGATCCTACAATGCTGATATGAATAAATTTAGTTTTGAGCCGGAAATTTATTTCCCGGCTCTTTTCTAATTCTATAGCAATAGACACATCGATTAGGACGTTCGGCATCATGTAGAGACGCGCCATGGCGCGTCTCTACATAAATGATGTGTCCTAACAGCCATGGCGGTTGCTATAATTGAGTGAATTAGAATTATTAATGACGCGAAAAGTTACCGTTTTTGCGGTTACCGCCTCTGTTTTCGCGAGGTCTGGCTTTATTCACCTTCATATTGCGCCCCATCCATTCAGCCCCATCGAGTGCCTCAATAGCGGCTGTTTCTTCATCGTCTGTTTCCATCTCTACGAAACCAAAACCCCGAGGACGTCCGGTTTCACGATCAGTGGGTAATTGCACCCGCTTGACAGCACCATAGTCTGCAAAGACAGCACTCAGGTCTTCTGCAGTAACGTCGTAGGATAGGTTGCCTACGTAAATTGACATGATTGTCTCCAAGCTCAAAGTTGTATAAAGATGAGGGTATCGGAGACAAGTCTGTCAAGTCGAAAGGAAAAAAGCCAATCTGTACTAAACACAAACACTGAAACCGAACACATTCTCAATGATTAAGCTAGCACAGGCTTGCCAATTTGGGTACGGATATCAAATTCTTACTGTTCGCCAATCTTAACCGTCAATTTTAATGAAAGTCCGACTACTTATCGATACCTTGGCGCGATCGCAATTTACCAGATCAGCGGTTAATGTCAGACAACTCGGTAGAATATGAAAGACATTGTGACTCAAGACTATCTGTGGCTAAGCCAAAACCTTCTCTTGCAAGAACTCCTCTGTTTGACCTCGCCGTTGAACAAAATGCCCGCTTCACTGGCTTTTCGGGTTGGGAAATGCCAGTCCAATACAGCAGTATTGGACAAGAACACGAAGCAGTACGCACCGATGCGGGAATGTTCGATATCTCCCACATGGGAAAATTTGCTTTTACCGGGAAGCAGCTATGGCAAGCGTTACAGCGATTAGTCCCATCAGATTTGAGTCGATTACAACCGGGTCAAGCTCAATACACGGTATTGTTGAATCCTCAAGGGGGCATCATTGATGATGTGATTGTTTACCACAAAGGGGAGGATGAAACGGGCGAATCGCAGGCGATGATGATTGTTAATGCGGCAACCTGTCAGAAGGATAAAGAGTGGTTGTTAGCACAACTGGAGAACACCGAGGTAAAATTACTAGACCTTTCCCAGGAAAACATCTTGATAGCCCTACAAGGATCTCAAGCTGAGACTTACTTACAGCCGTTTGTCCAGGAAGACTTAACTTCACTGAAATCCTTTGGACATCTCAATGCAACGATTCTAGATCAACCCGGATTTATCGCCAGGACAGGGTACACTGGCGAAGATGGGTTTGAGGTGATGGTTAAACCGGAGGTTGGGGTACAACTGTGGCGTCGTCTGTTCCAGGCTGGAGTGACTCCCTGTGGTTTGGGAGCAAGAGATACGTTGCGACTAGAAGCAGGGTTGGCACTTTATGGACAAGATATTGATGATACGACGACTCCCCTAGAAGCTGGTTTAAGTTGGCTGGTACATTTAGACCGTAAAGGCGATTTTATCGGGCGTTCTGTACTAGAAGCCCAAAAAGCCAATGGTGTGGAACGTCGGTTAGTGGGGATTGAAATGCAGGGGCGACATATAGCCCGTCACGGTTACTCGGTACTATCTGAGGGACAAGTCGTGGGAGAGATAACGAGTGGTACCTATTCACCAACACTAGGAAGAGCGATCGCGCTTGCCTATTGTCCCACATCCCTCGCCAAGAGGGGTCAACAGTTAGAGGTAGAAATTCGCGGTAAGACTTATCCCGCCGTTATCGTCAAAAAACCCTTTTATCGCGCCAAAAAACCTTCGAGTTAGAAACCAAAATTTTTCGGTCATTCATTCCAGTTCCCTCCCCTTGACAAGGGGAAGGCTAGGGAGGACACATCATTTATGTAGAGACGCGCCACGGCGCGTCTCTAACACAGTTCGTTTGTCCTAATAGATGTGTCTACTGCTATATCATTGCTCCCTCATCTCCCCCATCTCCCCCATCTCCCCCATCTCCCCCATCTCCCCCTCACCTCATCACTTATTCAGCAGCCCCTAGATATGATTATTTTGAGAAGGACTAGGAAAATTGCTGGGCTGGATTTGCTGAAGGCTTTCTCGTTCTGCCTCTAGATCTATATTAATTTTCAGCAGCATTTCATGTTCAGCATTTTGTCGTTGATAGAGCCGCTGAATTTCTCGTTCAAACTGTTCTCGTCCCTCTTGAAAAAAGTCAGGATAAGTGGTTAAAGCGCGGATAAATTGGGAAAATTGCTCAGAATTTAAAGATTTTTGATCGGCTACAGCTTTTTCCGGTTGTTGCCATAGCCCAATCGCAAATACCAATGTTGTGGCGATGAGAAAGCGGGTTAATTTCATGTAGTAGCAATCCTCCCCCTGACGAATGTCCTATCTTTATTCTGTCAGGGCAGAACAATTGGCAGCATCCATCAACAGGATGGATTGATATCACCTGATTGGATTATGTCATTTGTCATTTGTCATTTGTCATTTGCTCTCCTAATCCCTTACCTCCCATCTCCCCGCACTTCTACTCCTCGCTCATGTCATCCATCTTTCTGTGATCCAGAGGCTACAGCTTCGGCTTGATAGCGAATCCCGGCTTGCTTCAGACGCCGCAACACCTCAGCCAAGCGATCGCACTCCGCAATCAAACTTACCCGCACATAGCCTTCACCGCCCACACCAAAGGCATTTCCGGGCGTCACCACCACACCTGTTTGCTGGAGAATATCCAGGGCGAAATCCGTTGAATTTTGACCCGGTGGACAAGGCACCCATAAATACATTGTCGCCTTTGATTTAGGAATCTTCCATCCCAATTCCGCTAACCCTTGAATCAAAAAATCTCGGCGACGACAGTAACGTTCTTGCACCTGATGCACATAACTATCAGGTAAGTCTAATGCCGTTTCTGCGGCGGTTTGTAATACGGCAAAAATCCCATAATCTAAATTTGTTTTTAACGTCCGCAATCCTTGAATAATATGGCGATTTCCGACAACAAATCCAACCCGCCAACCTGCCATATTATAAGTTTTTGATAAAGTATGAAATTCTACGCCAATCTCCTTCGCGCCCGGAATTTCTAATAAACTCGTGGGTTGATAGCCATCAAATGCTAGTTCGGCGTAACATAAATCATGCACCAACAGAATTGAGTAACGACGGGCAAAAGCCACAATTTCCTCAAAAAACTCACGGGGAGCCGTCGCTGTTGTTGGATTATTCGGATAGTTAAAGTAGAGAATCTTTGCCCGTTGCGCCACATCCTCAGGAATAGCGGCTAAATCAATCAACCAATCATTTTCCGGCTTAAGGATCATGCTGTGAATTTCAGCCCCAGCAATCAAAGGACCTCGGAAATGAGCTGGATAAGCCGGACTTGGCACTAATACCAAATCCCCTGGATTGACATAAGCTAGGGCAAGGTGAGTCAATCCTTCCTTAGAACCCAACAGGGGTAGGGCTTCGCTATCAGGATCGAGAGTAACTTCATAGCGACGGTGATACCAACTGGTAATGGCGTGGCGAAAATCTGCCGTTCCTTCAAAGGGGGGATAGCCGTGGTTAATTGGATGATTCAGGGCGGTGATAGCGGCTTCAATCACGGGTGCAGGTGCTGAACCGTCAGGATTCCCCATGCCTAAATCAATTAAATCTAACCCTTGCTCACGGGCACGGGCTTTGAGTTCATCCAAACGAGCAAACACATAAGGGGGTAAAGCACTCAGGCGCTTTGCTGGGGTAATCCAATCTAAGTTCATTCAAAAATGCAGCGTTCCTAACCTAGAAAATTATATCGGCATTATCGGAAAATCGCTTAAGCTCCCAGAATTTTTGCCCTCAAGGGCTAAATCCGGGTTTATGAGGGCTTGCTGTATAAGCTGTTGCTGCATTCAGATGGGGATACCTAGATTTCTCAAAGGCAACAGGTAACAGGCAACAGGGAATACACAATTTAACAATCAAGGGTTGGACAACAATCCAAGATTCACAAAGAAACCGTAGGGGTACGGCATTGCCGTGCCTTTCCTACCATTATTTAGCTGGGTTGTTTCTGTCGGCTTCGAGGATACGGATAATACTGGTTTCTAAAGCGCGTTGGAAATCAGCATCAGAGGCATAATTTCTGTATAGGGTTAGTTCGTTACGGCGTTCTTGGTTGATGGCTTGTTTGATCAGTTTTGAGATAGCTAAACGGCTATTTTGGGTATCAGGATTATTCACAACTTGGGTTTGATAGTTGGGATTGGTGGCGACATGGCGGGCGAGTTTGACTAGCTTGATTTTTTGTTCCTCTGGGGTGGCATTCCATTGTCCAAAGAAGCGTTGGTTAAAGGTGGCGATAATTTCATCGAGGGGGTCATGGTGTTTTTCGTCTTCGTGGTAGCCTCTCGGATTGGGATTTTGGGGGTTAATTTCGCGGCTATCTGCGTCTAGGGGTATGGCTTGATTCAGAGTAACTCGTTCGATACCGTAGGTGGTTAGGTCTACGCTATTCAGGAGTTCGTCAAGTTGGTCGTGTTGGGGATTCCGCACATGTAGTTTAGGGATGAGGAATTTGAGAAACCAATGCAGTTTTTCCCAGTGGAGGTTATTGAAGGGAATTAGACAGGCGAGTTGGGCGTAAATTTTGACAAACTGTTTTGCTTTAATTTTAAAGTCGATTTTGTCGGCGTCTTCTAAGTCTAGGTCATGGTTAAACCGTTGGGCGGCTGTATCAATAATTGGGCTGAGTTGTTCGGCGTCTGCACCGTTGAAAAAGTGGTGGTTAAAGTCCTCGATTTCAGAAGTTTCGTAGACGCCTACATCGTCTAGGGCTTCTTTGAGGTCATGGAGAACATTAACGTCGGTGGCTTCGCTGAGACTGGTGGCGGTGTAGAAGGGGGCAAAGGCGGTTCTGATATCGTCGGTGGTGTTATAGAAGTCGAGGATAAAGGTGTCGGTTTTACCGAGTTTATTATTACAGCGATTTAGGCGGGAGAGGGTTTGTACGGCGCGGACGGATTGGAGTTTTTTATCGACATACATGGTGTGCAAAAGGGGTTCGTCAAATCCGGTGAGGAATTTGTTGGCGACGATGAGGAGGCGATATTTGTCGTCTTTGAAGTTGTCTTCGATGTCTTTACTGGGAAACCCATTCAGGCTGTCTTCGCTGTATTCGATACCATCGACAGTCTTTTTGCCAGAGAATGCGACAATGGCTTGGAAGGTGGCGTTATGCTGTCTCAGTCGTTGCTGAATCTGGAAATAGTAGCGGATAGCGGCGCTAATGCTACGGGTAACCACCATCCCTTTGGCTTTGCCTTTCATTTTCTTGGGGTTGACGACGTTTTCTAGAAAGTGGGTGACGATGATTTCGGCTTTGCTGGCGATGGTGTCTTTGTGTCCCTCAACGTAGGCTTTGAGTTTTTTCTGGGCGGTGGCGGTGTCAAAGAGGGGATTGGCTTGGATGGATTTTTGAATCTCGTAGTAGCTTTTGTAGGTGGTGTAGTTGGCGAGGACATCCAGGATGAAGCCTTCTTCGATTGCCTGTTTCATGGAGTAGAGGTGGAAGGGGGCAAAGCCACCATCGGGGGTGGGTCTGCCAAATTTTTCTAGGGTGGCGGGTTTGGGGGTGGCGGTAAAGGCAAAGTAGGAGGCGTTTTTGCTGAGTTTACGCCCTTTCATCACCTGGAGGATTTTATCTTGGTTGTCTTCTTCTTCCTCGTCGTCTTTATTAATGGTTAGGTTGAGGGTGTCGGCGGAACGTCCACTTTGGCTGGAGTGGGCTTCGTCAATGATGACGGCAAAGCGGTTATCTCCTAAGTTCTCGATTTCTTCAACAATGAAGCGGAATTTCTGAATGGTGGTGATGATGATTTTTTTGCCCTCTTCTAGGGCGGTTTTCAGGTCGCTGGAGTGTTTGGCGTGGGCGATGATATTTTTGATTTCGGAGAAGTCGCGGATGTTGTCCCGCAGTTGTTTATCCAGGTTTTGGCGGTCAGTCACGACAATAACGGAGTTAAATAGGGGGTCTGTACTTTGTTGGGGGTAAAGTTGGATGAGTTGGAAAGCCAGCCAGGTGATTGAGTTGGATTTACCAGACCCGGCGGAATGTTGAATTAGGTAGGTTTTCCCTGTGCCGTTTTGTTGGGCATCGGCTAGGAGTCCTTGTACTACGTCCCGTTGATGGTAGCGGGGGAAAATGAGGGTTTTTTTGGTGAGGGGGTCTTTGGGTTTGCCTTCGAGGAGGACGAAGTGTTCGAGGATGTTGGCGAGGCTGGGGCGGGTGAGGATGTCTTGCCAAAGGTAAGCGGTTTTATGTCCGTTGGGGTTGACGGGGTTGCCTTTGCCGTGGTTATGTCCTTTGTTGAAGGGAAGGAAGTAGGTGTTTTTTCCGGCGAGGCGGGTGGTCATCCAGGCTTCATCGGTGTCGAGGGCGAAGTGAACCAAACAGCGACCAAATTGAAAGAGGGGTTCGTTGGGGTCACGGTCTTGATATTGGGTTTTGGCTTTATAAACGGTTTGGTTTGTCCAAGGGTTTTTGAGTTCAATGGTGATGATGGGTAAGCCGTTGAGAAAGATGAGTGACATCTCCTACACCAACCTGAGTACAGGTATGGTGTAGGCTTCGCAACCAATCCGGCTATTGCTTAGGAGGCGTTGCGCTTTAAGAACGGGATGCCCCTCCGCTCTATTTCTGACATTAATAGCTGCATTGTGGTCACGGTCAAGGCTGCACCCACAATAAGGGCAGTTGTGCCAACGCATAAACAGCTTTTTCGGGACTTTCTCGCCACAATTGGAGCAATCTTGTGTAGTATTATGGGCGCTTACTGCAATTACCAATAAACCAGCGTTTTCGGCTTTATTTGTCAGTATCGACAGAAAGCTTGACCACCCAGCATCTAGCACAGATTTAGCCAGTTGGGTACGAGCTAGACCTTTGACGTTTAAATCTTCATGAGCTACTACGTCATATTTTGACAACAGCCAATTCGCTGTTTTGAAGTGGAAATCTTTTCTCTTATCGGCAACTTTCTTGTGCTGTCTTCCTAGTTGTTTAACAGCTTTAAGTCTACCGTTACTCCCTTTTTTGCGGCGTGATACCCGTTTTTGGAGAACACGCAAACGTTTCTGGGCTTTACGGTAATGCTGAGGAATATTGACAACAACACCTGCAGAGGTTGTGAAGAATTCCTTCAGTCCCATATCAATCCCAGCGATTTTATCTGGGTTAAAGTCAGGCTTAATCTCTGGAACTGTTTTATCTTCCAAGGAAAGCGTCAAGTAGTAACCATCAGCTTTCTTAGTAACAGAAGCCGTTTTGATTTTAAACCCGTCAGGGATAGGACGATGCAGGACAACCTTGATTTTTCCAAGTTTCGGTAAGTTAATTAGATTGCCTCGCCAACACCCATCCTTCATTTGAGGATAGGTAAAGGTGCGATAACGGTTACGAGCCTTAAACCGAGGTCTACCACTTCTTTTGCCATTGCTATCACCCAAAAGAAATCTGTCAAATGTTACCTTGACTCGCTTAACTACATCTTGAAGGACTTGAGAATGAATCTCGCTGTACCAAGGATGTGTCTTCTTAAGATGCGGTAAGGTTTTCTTTTGGCTGTAATAGTCTGGGTTGTTTCTTAGTTCTGGTAGATAGCAAACAAGGGGGCAAGCATTGACAGGAGAGCGATTCTGCTCATACCAATTGAACCTATCCGCCAACAGATAGTTGTACTGAGCGCACAGCATTGATAGCCATCTGTCTAGTGCTGTGGCTTGGTGCTTGGTTGGACGTAATCGGTACTGGTACGCTGTTCTCACTTGTCCCTTACATTGGTGTTATCCTTTTAGCATACACCAATTAATGGCGAAGAGAACCACTTCCATTTACTCTTTCAATATCACCCCAAAATTGAACTGAGCAAGCTAGTAAATAGCATCAAGACCGTTACTAGTCGTAGATTACGTTCTGAGTTTGAAGATAGGGTTAACCGCTTTTATCGCAAAGATGTTCTGTGGAATGGATCTTACTTTATTGCTTCTTGCGGGGGAGTAACTGTGTCGGCATTAAAAAAATACATTGAAAATCAAAACTCGCCAGATTAATTGGTTGCTTCCGTTCCTACAGCAACCCGCCTATCCATCCCACACCAACCTGAGTTGTTACTGAGCCTGTCGAAGTACAGGTATGGTGTGGGGCTTCCGGCGAAACAAGCTAAATCAATGGAGGGGTTGGAGTCGCTGGCGGAAAAGTAAAGCTGGCGGGTAAGGGAGAAGCGGTTTTGGGCAAAGTTTGCCTGGATTTGGGGGTTTAGGTCGTTGTAGGGGAGGCTATAGAAGAGGGTGAGGTTGGCGTCATCGATGGCGAGTCCTTTTTTGAGGAGGGAGAGAACGCCGTTTTTCTTGATTTTGCGGTTGAGTCGTTCTAGGATGAGGCGTTGCCAGTCGGGGCTATCGCGCAGTTTGTCGAGTTCTTTGCTTTGGGTGGTTTCTAGGAATTCCCAGAATTGACGTTTATCAATGGCAAATTCGGTGTCGAAGTCTTTGGAGTTGCCGGAGTGGTAGCCCGCATGGTTCAGCAGGTGGTTTTCGATGAGGTTTTCGAGGGCTTGTTCGTTGGTTTGACTGACCATGTTTTCATCATCTGTGCTTATAATTATTTTAATCACAAGTTGATGGAATTATGGCAGCTAGAGACAAATTCCATGAGGCAGTCAAGCAGGGGTTAATTAAAGAAAAATGGGTAATTACCCATGACCCGTTAAATCTGAAGTTTGGTGAGTATGACCAAGTACAGATTGATTTAGCAGCAGAACGGGTCTTGGGGGCGCAAAAGGATGGAGAGAAAATTGCAGTAGAAATCAAAAGTTTTCTCAATGATTCTGCTATTGTTGATTTTCATACGGCGTTGGGGCAGTTCCTCAATTATCGTTTAGTCTTAGAGAAGAATGAACCTCAGCGCATCCTATTTCTAGCTGTTCCGGTTTATGCTTACGATTCTTTCTTTCAAAGAGAGTTACCAAAGGCAATTATTCGTCAATATGGGCTAAAGTTGATTGTGTATGACCCAGAGGAGGAGGTGATTACTCAATGGATAAATTAGAACGATATCGTCAGGTTATTTGTAGCTTTTTAAAAGAACAAGGGGAGATTGTTCCGGTGAATGGAACGATTGAAACGGAAACAGTTTTTGACCATGAAGCGGAACGTTATTTGTTATTACATTTAGGGTGGAATGGTCAGCAAAGAATCTATTCTGTGGTTATTCATCTAGAGGTGAGGGAAGGAAAGGTTTGGATTCAACAAAATACAACTGATTTCTCGGTGGCTGAGGAGTTGTTGAAACGGGGTGTAGCTAGGGAGGATATCGTTTTAGGGTTGAAACCTGCTTTTGTGCGGGAATATACAGGGTTTGGTGTTGTTTAAGTGATTAGAACTTTAGCGGTCTAAATTTTCGGCTGTTTGTGAATATTTTAACCGAAGTGAATTAGGAATTTGTTGAGTTGCTTCTCCGATAATGAGTAAGTTATGAATGACCGCATCTAGGGTTTTATCGTCTGTGCATAGTTCGTCGTAGGTGAGATTGGCTGTATATCGTTGTAAGGTTGAAAAGGTGGGTGGGCTACTGTTGTTCATCTTTTTTAAGTAATATCTATAATAATTTGGTTGATTCGGGTTTTCAGGTCGGGTAAATTTATTTCTACAATCCGCCAAACTTCTTCTAAATCGACTCGAAGATAATCATGGATTAGGACATCTCTTAATCCTGCTATTTGTCGCCAGGGAATATCGGGATATTGGTTGCGTATCTCAGGAGATAATCGTTTAGTTGCTTCTCCGATAATTTCTAGATTACGAATTACGGCATCCTGCATCATCCGGTTTTGAAAGAATGCTGTTTTCCCCTCTTTTGTATAGGTTTCAATGTTTCCTATACATTCAGAAATGTTACTCAGATAAAGGAGTTCGTTTTTCATAGGGGAACTGCTTCAGTTAGCACTTTGTCGCGGATGAGTTCGTGTAGGTTCTCTGGTTTAGCGATGTCGATTTTGATGCCAAGGAGGTCTTCTAGTTCTTGCATGAGGGCAATGCGGTCTAGTAAGCTGATATTTGCATCTATGTCCATGAGTAAGTCTAGGTCGCTATCTGGGGTTTCTTCTCCTCTGGCATAAGAACCAAAGATGCGAATGTTAGATGCGCCATATTTTGCAGCAGTTTTGATGATTTCTTGCTGTTTGGTTTGGATTTTGGGGTTAATTGTTTTGTTAACCATTTTAGATTTTTATTTTTCCGGTTACTGCTTCGGCTATAAGGATTTGTTTTAGTTCATTCATTAAATCAATTTCTCGTTTTATAAAATTCATCAAATCCATAGTATTTTTCTGGATTTTAGATATATGATTGTATATTTTGATCTGTTCTGGTAATGGAGGGATAGCAATAACTAGATTTTGTGCCATTTCTATATTGAAGTGTTGTTGTATCGCTCCAGAAGCCCCAGTCAAATATTGTGAACGGCAAACTTCTGAATTCATCGCCAGGCTAACAAATTTAGGCAAATCATTTTTTGGCTTTCTTATGATAATTAAATCAATACAGTTGGCTCCGTCAAATCTTCTATCTACCACTGCTGAAACACCTGGTTGTCCGGTTCTTACACATACAATATCACCTGCAAATATTTTCGATTTTGATAAATATTTATTGCTTCTTTCTGATATATATACTGAATCTTTAACTAGGATTTTGTTAGGCTTAATATTTAGCGAACGTAAGCAAATTACTCCTTCCTCAACATAATATTTAGAAGGTGTTATAACAATTCCAACTGTAATACAGGGAGAAATTCTCTTAAGTTTTTTTACTTCCCAATGAGTAGGAATCTCACCGATCCACTCAATCCCGCTATCTTTCATGGGTGCGTTGGGGTCTAAGCCTTTGGTGACGGCTTGATTAATGAGGATTGTCTTTTGTTCTTCGAGTAATTCTATGAGGCGTTTTTTGTGCGCGATCGCGTCCTCTATCTCCCCACACTTCCTATCCAAAAATTCAACAATCCGCTTTTGTATCTCAAATGGTGGATAAGGTAGCCTAATTCTGCCAAACTCATCAAAATACAAACGAAGGCGCATTTCCATAATACCCCTCGAATGTTGTTTCAACTTACTCAAACAAATAGGACTACGGAATAAGTAATGATAATATTTACTATCAATAGGTTTATACGCTCTTAAAACATCGTAAGCAGGGCTGGTTACTCCGTCATAGTCTGAGATTCCAATTGCACCCATCCAAGCTAAGAGTTTATTGACGATAACATCTCCTTTTTTTACTATCCAATAACCATCAGTTGTTGAAGCCTTATTACCACGTTCTTCTAATTCTCGCCTTGGTTTAACTCCAATATCTGAGTAAACAGAAAGTAATTCTTCATCGTTATTTTTCGGTGCAGCTTCCGTAATTAAGCGGAAAATATTTTTAGTTCGCAAAGTTTCCCAATGCTCAGGAATCTGCCCCAACCATTCAACCCCACTATCCTTGTAACGCTCATACCTTGGAAAACTCACCACTTCGTACACTCCCTAAAAATCATCCAACAAATCATTCACAGCCCCTCCGCTTTTTTCTAAACTCTCCCGAACTAAATTATGGAAAATATCTCTAGGCATCTATCCCAAATCAAAACTCACTAACTGCCTTAACAACCCTTCCGTCTCCTGCTCCAATTCCAAAATATCGCGGGTTACTTCCTCCAAACTCCTTAACGGCTGATGCTTATAAAAATACTTATTGAAACTAATCTCATAACCAATCTGAGTCTTACTCAAATCTAACCAAGCATCCTCAACATGGGGGCGCACCTCCTCAAGAAAATACTCATGAATCTGCTGTTTCTCACCTCCCTCAGTCAACGACGAATTCCCATACATCAACGGCACATTTTCCGTATCCCGTAAATATAAGTAGAAATCCCCGTATTGTAGAACATATTTTGGGGAAGCTGAATAATTGCCTCTAACCAATCATTCTCAATAATGTAGCGACGAATATTACTTTCCCCACTCCCCGCATCCCCAGTAAACAAAGCTGACCCATTATGCACCGACGCAATCCGCGACCCTAAAGGACTCTGCTCTAAGGGTTTCATCTTGCTCACCATATCCATGAGAAACAATAATTGCCCATCAGAAGAGCGCGGCACAGCGCCAATAGTTTCCCATTCCCCTTGAAAGCTTTTGAGCTTAACTTCAAACCGGGAATCCAGGACGTTTTTCCCGTCCATGATGTACTTCTGCGACGTCTTCCAGGATTTCCCATAGGGAGGATTCTCCAACATAAAATCAAACTTTAAGTCGGAGAATTCATCAGTTGCTAACGTGGAACCAAACTTGATATTTTCTGGGTTATTCCCCTTAATCATCATATCCGATTTACAAATCGCATAAGTTTCCCCATTCACCTCTTTCCCATAGAGAAACACTTGAGTATCCGCCGCAATTTCCCCATTGGGATCTTGAAGAAAATTTTGAGATTCGGTCAGCATTCCCCCGGAACCGCACGCCCCATCATAACCCAACAGGGTAGGCGGTAATCGGTCTTTAATCGGCAAAAATACCAGATGAGTCATCAGGTGAATAACTTCGCGGGGGGTGAAATGTTCTCCCGCTTCTTCATTGTTTTCCTCATTAAATCGGCGGATTAATTCCTCGAAAACATAACCCATCCCCAGATTACTTAACCCCGGTAACTTGCGCCCATCCGGTGTAGTAATTTCATGGGGACTCAGGTTAATCTCTGGGCTGGTAAATTTCTCTAGAACATCTAACAACACATCAGACTGGCTCATTTTGCGAATTTGGCTTCGCAAGTCAAAGCGATTGATGATTTCTTTGACATTTTCACTAAACCCATTCAGATAGGCTTTAAAGTTCTCCTCTAGAATTTGGCGGTTATTCGCCGCCGTAGAAACTAACTTCTTGAGTGTCCAGTCAGAAACGTTGTAGAACACATAATCCGACGCCTCTCTCAACCCCTCTGGATCAAGTTCAGTTAGCCCCACATCCTCGCGCTGGAAGCGGACTTCTTCGGTTACTTTATCCTTAGTTTCTTCTAAGAGACAATCCAACCGCCGCAGGACAAACATCGGCAGAATCACATCCCGATATTTCCCTCGGACAAACACATCCCGTAAGCAGTCGTCAGCAATCGACCAAATGAAAGAAACTAATTTGTTGTGGGTGCTATGATCCATAGAAGTCTGGTCAACCTAGAACTGTGCGATCGCGATTTAAAGAAAATAGATAGGGGTAAAGTGGGCAATACCCACCCTACTGGGTAAGAGTTTGAGTCGTCTTTAGACGACTTAAGCTTTTAGCCAAGAACTTGAGTTCTTGGCGGGTGTTGGGGCTTACTGACAACGATACAAGATATCAGTTATTCGTATTTTTCATTCATCGCCGTCGATAAAACGGGACTGCAATTTTTTTCCACCAATGTTGTTGTCGAAACCATCGCCGCCATAAGTTGTTCGGGTGTCACATCAAACGGTAATCTGTGGATATCCGATTGCGGCTGACAAGCAATATCTGCCCCCTGGCGCAACTGTGCCAACGTGATATTTCCTAACCCCAAATCATCAAGAGTTTGGGGTAAACCGATTTCGCGATAAAACTTCAATAACTGTTGTCGTGCAGATGCGGCAAGTTGATTTCCCTGTACCATTTCTTCTAAGCGCAATTGCACCAGAATCCCATAAGCGACTTTCTCCCCATGTAAAGCGCTGTGAGAACCAGGAAGATGAGTTAAACCATTATGCACCGCATGAGCCGCCACAGTACGACACTGCGCCCCACCTAAACCACCAATCACACCCGCCAGCAAAACTGAAGCATCAACCACCTCTCGCCAAACCTCGCTCCCTGGCGTTTTTAGAGCGTCTGCTGACTTTTGAAACAGGATATCCCGTAACACCCTCGCCTGTTGCACCGCCGCAATAATTAAGGTTTGAGCCGAATCCCCACTACTCACGGATGCCTCATACCATTTTGCTAAGGCGTCTCCAATTCCAGCGACTAAGGTACGTTGGGGGGCAGTTTCAATCAAGCTATAATCCAGAATCAGCAAATCTGGACAACGATTCAGACTTACATCGTACAGGAAAGCCCCTTCATTTGAGTAAATATTAGAAAGTGCTGTCCAAGCGGCACAAGTAGCGGCAGAGGTGGGAATTGTCACAACCGGAAGGTGACATTGATGAGCTAGGAGTTTAGCGGTGTCTAAGGCTTTGCCACCCCCCACACCAATAATTAAGTCGGCTTGATGGCAGGTTGCTGCTTCTTTGAGGGATGCGAGGGAGACTTCACTGCAATCCGGACTATAAGATGCCGTAGCACAGTTTAACGACGGCTGTTTCAAAATCGGCTGTAGCTGCGGTGATAACGTCGCCAAGGTATGATTACCGCCAACAATCAGCGGACGATGACCCAAAGACGCGATCGCATCTCCAGATTGTGCTAATGCCGGGACACCGCGCAACACCTGCGCTGGGGCAACTGTGAGCGACAGCAATGAGGGAGGAGCAGGGTTAGTCATTTTTAGCAGAGGATTCAGCTAATTGAATTTTTATCTTACCTCATCTCCCCTATCTCCCCTACCCACTTGGTTTCAAGACTTCCCCTGAAAAGTCAGGTGGAGGTGTCTGGTAATTGAGCCAAGCGTTCTTTGTAAATATTGATAGTCATCTGTTCATCATCACGTTCAGCCAGCGAGCGGCTGATTTTACCTACAACTAGGGGTTTAGATACACCGGGTTCTGGGTGGATCACAGTGCGGGCGCGAATTGTCAGTTGGTTATTTTCTCCACCCAAACGCCCATAAGAAAAGAAGTCGCTGGCGGCTTGGCGCAGACTGGCTTCCAGTTGAGATTCGTTGATCGTTGTGGGCAAAGCGATAACAGCTTGGTTGCCTCCGTTGTCGTAGACTAAGGTAAAGTGGACTGCACCAGGAATCACTGTGCGGCTAAACGGGACGATACTCAGGGCAAATAAGCCGCCCGTCAGCACCCCCATAAAGCCCGTAATTCCCACCAACCGAAATCGGATGCCCCATTTAAAGATAAAACCTAAGAGGCTAAGAACTCCGAAAACTAGGGTGAGAATGCCTATCCATTGGGTATAGGTGAGAAAGTCAGTCGTTGTTGGCATAGAAGATAACCTGTGTTGACTCGATAAACGCCAATGGCTACATCGTTGCAGTTTGGTAACTTTTTTATCCTATCAGCGTTGCTTCATCCATGAATACCCTCAGATCAAGCTCCCTTAAGTATGACGCTCCTCGCCATTAACTTGAATTTCTCCACCTACTTCCTGTCCTCTCCCCGAATAATTGACTTTCGCATCCATTCCCGCACACTCTCTAGGTGGACAATTGCCTGATCACGTTCTCGGTTATCTGGACAACTTTCCAATATAGTATCTAGCAGCCGTCCCCACAGGTATTCAACGGTGGCAATTTCTTCGAGTTGCGCTTGAGTGGGACTATCCCATCCAAACAAGCGATCGCGTATTGCCTTTGCTTCAGCGGATAGATGCTCCTTGTCCAACTGATCCTCTCCTGCATCACTTTATTTTTAGCTTATTTTTATCCACAAATTAAAACCCAAAGCCCTACTTGCACTGTTCCCTGTTGCCCGTTCCCCGTTCCCTTTAATGACCCACTCTAATTTCTTGCCGAGCTTTCTGAGTCCAAGCCTCATTAACTAGCAAATTGCCAGTAGACATTTTAAAATCAAATGGATGAGGAGGTTCAGGGACATCCAGAACACCACCTTGCCGATGAAATTTAATTAACCTAACGATCCAAGTACAAAAGTCTAAAATTTCCTCAGGTAATAGCGTTAGGTCAAAGTGCCAGCTTTGATTAATTCCCCGGCAATCTCGTCCCCACAGCCTCGATTGAATAATACCTGCTCCTTTATTAATAGACACACGCAAAATAAAGGGTCGTTCTGGGAGTAATTCATCAGGGGCTGTGTGAACATAAATACACAAATAATTCATGCGTTGCCGATCATCGATCCAAGATGCCATTGGCAGATTACCCGTTGATGAATTGCGGGTTGTAATCTTCACTGGCACGTTCATCTTGGCGGCAAATCGATCGTAGAACTCTTGCCTTAGCTGAGAAACTGTACGTATAGCTTCTGGAGTCATGATTACTGCATAAGAGTGAACACTTAAAACCGTTTTTTGCGATAGCGAGAAAGCCGCCGCAGTTGCTTATGCCGAGCAATGGCTTTACGTTTACGTTTTTGAATCGGCGTTTCAAAGTGGCGATGTTTCTTCATATCGGGAAAAATTCCCGCCTTGGAGACAGCTTGTTTAAATCGGCGGAGGGCTGACTCGATCCCTTCATGTTCACCGACAGTCACCTGTGCCATTTTATTTCCTCCTTAGCTTGAGTGAATTGCTCAATACCTGACAACATCTAGCAGAAATGCCTAAACTCCTACTCCAATCTTCAAGTTTGAATCTGATTCTTCCAAGCTGCCGCTTCAACTCTCGTAAGCGGCAGTCATTGATTATGAACGTAGAATTTAAAATATGAACGTAGAAGAGGAACGCAAGACAAAACCGATTGCTTCTATTGAGCCAAAGAAAATTGGAAAATCCCGACTGCCTTAGACTTGTTAACGACGGGAAGGCATATTGTATTGCCTTTCATCGGTGCAGTTGCTTTCCTGGTGCTTTTAGCCTGTACGCTTATGGGTTGGCTTGCGCCTAAACTTAAACTCGAATTATTCCGGTGAAAGTGAGCCTTGAAGTTGTTACCGAGCGCTACTTTCCCAATATCATGCTTCTTAACCCGCTCTTTACCTGTTTAGTTTAACTGTTCAGTTTCCGCCGATTGGAACTACCGCTAAACTGGTCAATTCCAGCGCATTCCCAGGTACGTACAGACGCGCCGTGGCGCGTCTCTACTTCTCGATAACGGCTGCTAGCAAAACCTAGCCCGGTCAACACAGACTTTTTTAAGCTCTTGCTACAACACTTAGACTTAGCGACGGGTTGTTGACTCGATAGTCCAGCATCTAGGAGACATTGAGAAACACCACCATGAATTAGCTGATTGCACCCGCATTATTCTGGTTTAGTAACGTCGAGAGAATCCATCCCGGTTGCCGCCGCCGCGACGACCACCGCCTCCTTGACCCCGAGGCTCACGAGGTTTAGCTTTATTCACTTTCAAATCCC
The DNA here is from genome assembly GCF_000155555.1 of Coleofasciculus chthonoplastes PCC 7420. Taxonomy (GTDB): domain Bacteria; phylum Cyanobacteriota; class Cyanobacteriia; order Cyanobacteriales; family Coleofasciculaceae; genus Coleofasciculus; species Coleofasciculus chthonoplastes_A. The sequence continues at coordinate 225,247 of NZ_DS989843.1, read as the reverse complement.
GACCCATCCATTCAGCACCGTCTAGAGCATCAATAGCGGCAGATTCTTCAGCTTCTGAGTCCATTTCCACAAAACCGAAGCCGCGCATCCGACCTGTTTCCCGATCCGTGGGTAACTGAACCCGCTTTACTGTCCCGTATTCAGCAAAAATACTGGTGATGTCTTCTTCCGTAGCATCATAGGACAGGTTACCAATGTAAATCGACATAGAGTATCTCACAAAATCAATGAATGTAGAGACTTATGATTCGGAGACATGCCTGTCCGTAAATAAAAACAAACGATACAGCCGAATATAAACCTCGCTGATTATAATAACACCATTTATACACGACCCGGCTGACATTCTTCCAATCTAAAATCTAAGCCACCCAAAGGTGCTGGGAAAATCGAACGGCGAAGCTGAGCAATACTAGAGTGAAAAATAGGAGTGTTGCCCATCCCCATCGGGGATAACGAGCCAGCAACAGACCTAAGGCGATCGCAATGGATACAATACCATAAGCATGGCGTTCAGCCGAAATGGTGCGACCTGGGCTTAAAATCACGGCTAAGCTGCACAAGCCATAGATGACGGTAACAGGTCTGAGTTTTGTTCGCTGTTGCACGAGTAAATAACCACCCCCCCAAACCATGATCATATTAATTAGCGGATCGCCGGCTAAAAGCCACAGGAGAATTCCCAGAAGGTAAAAGCCATACCCTTTATCCACACACAGCCGTTTCAGGTGCGATCGCCAGGAGGGTTGAAGAGTGTGTAAGACAGGGTGTCGGATGGGGGGTGTCGGGTGTCGGGTGTAGTGCGGAATACAGTCTTCAGTAGGACTCTGTGAATTCTCCCCAAGAATACGCGATCGCCATAATAAATAACCTAATGCACAAATCGTAACAAAAATCAATGGATGCCACGGATCATGAAGCCAACCCTGATTCCAGTTGGCAGTTCCGACGGAAATTTGCACCAACATCTTCAACCATCCCTGTCCGTAAAACGCTTGTTCAGGGTGCCATGCTTGTTGCACCCTTAAAAAGGCAAGCATGTCCCCAAAACGAATTCCGCAGTAAAGGCTATAAAGTCCCAATCCCCCGGCGGTGGCTAAACTAGGAAAATACGCGATCGCAGATCTTTTCTCTCGCCAAGCCACCAGCCAAAATGCTGGAGATAGAGCGATTCCTGGTAATCGTGTCGCACTGGCTAATCCTCCCCATAACGCTGACCAACCGTAGTGTTTCCGGTCAAAGGATCGCAAAGCGGCTGTACTCAACAACAGAAATAACCCCTCCGTATAAATTACCGTGCCAAATAGAGAAAAAGGACACCAGGCTAAAACCGCTGTTGTCCAGCGGGCAACCTTCTGTCCATGACTCTCTTGCACCCAAGCATAGAGAACAATGAGCGCCCCCCAAAATGCCAGATTATTGACAATAGTCCCCGCTACGTTAAAGGGCAATTCCCCAATCATTACCGCCCGAACCAATAAGGGAAACAAGGGAAAGAACGCCACATTATGTCCCTGACCATCATTAGCATACTCGTAACCGGAGAGAGCGATCGCCTGATAAAAATAACTATCCCACGCCAAAAATACATCCCAACTAACTGTCGGTTGAATGCCCCCAGGTGGCGCAGGCAATAAGGGCGCAATCACCAACATAGCGATCGCGATAACCATTCGGCTGAATAGCCACATTACCGTAGCAAAAATAACCCCATTCACGTAGATGCCTACTATTCCCTGAAGCTCAATATATCGATTCAGTTATTGCATCTTATGTCATAAACTGCTGGAAATGCGGTAGTGCCAGCTACATCATCTTTCCTTGGATAACTGATTACTGATTAATAAATGACAAAGGACGAATGAGAAATGACAAATGACAAATTCAAATTCCGATAACTAATTCCCAGCTTTTAAGTTTCCCTGTATCCGTCGGCACAGAATCGATGACCCTCAACTGCCAATGACCAAAACTATCCTGATTCAGCAACGACTTGAGCGCAGGGGTATTGTCTACCGAATAGGTGTATTGGAGTTGAGTATTGACACCCAATGTACGACTTTGTAACAGTACAGTCTGATCCTTGGGTGATGTCAACTCCACTTCTAAATCTCCCAAAAAGTCATGTTCAATGTCCACCGTCACCTGAATATCTTGCACTAAACCAGATTCAGTAATTTGAAGCGTGCTAGTCACACCACGGGAATTATTATCAGGAATAGCTAGGTTGTGATCATTGCGTCGTTTTAAAACTTGGGCAACTTTAGCCGTTTGAACTCGTTGCTTTTGGGCATCTTGTACCGCTTTAAAAGCATTAACCTTACCATAACCAAACCACTGGGAATACCCATTCGTATCATAAGTACCCAATCGCATACCGAGCTGGGAATCCGCATCACGGTCTACAATTTTGTCGGCTGTATCTTGCAGGATGCGTTTGACTTGTGCAGCGGTGAGATCAGGATTGGCGGAGAGAACCAGCGCCGCAACACCCGCGACAACGGGACAGGCGCTCGATGTGCCACCAAAACTCCCCACAAAATCACCGACTTCATACCCAGCCACGCCAAGTAAGTCGGTAGTAAAGACACCATTACCCGGCGTGGGGGCATTCACTTGGGGAGCCGTGCTAATAAAACCTGTTTTTTCAAACCACATTCCTGGCGGCGCATTGTTGCTAGGGGCGCAAACGGCGACATTCGTCCCCCAATTACTGTATGCCGCTTTTTTGCTCAGGCTGGTGCAAGCCGAAACCGCAATCACATCTGGATGTACGGCGAAACCACTGAGCCAGTTGGTAGGTCCACGTAGTAACTCATTTGTCCAACCGCGCTCAAAGATCGTGCCATGGATGGGGCGATTGGCATTTCCGGCGGCAAAGACGATCACACAGCCTTTCCCGCCGCGTCCCTCAGTCGCCGCACGGGTTAGGGCAGCCCGTTGCCGTAGGGAGAGGGGGAAGTAAACGGTTGCCGCACCCCAGCTACAAGAAACGACGCTGGCGTCATTTTCAATTGCCCAGTCAAATAATTCTTCAATACTTGTATCATCCAGATACCCACTGGTGCGAATGGGCATCAGCGCACATCCAGGTGCGACACCGACAATACCCTGACCATTTTCTTCAGCCACCGCAATCCCCGCACAAGCGGTGCCATGACTTTCACCAGAACCACTGGGTAGAGGAATAAAGTCTTTGTCTTTAAAGTCTTTGGGCGCGACAATTTTTCCGGTGCCTTGAAAATCGGGATGGTTGACATCAATGGCATCATCGGCTATTGCCACGACAATGGAGCGATTTCCCCGGGTAATATCCCAGGCTTTTTCTACGTCAATATGAGAACGTGGGGCTAAATTTGAACCACCACTGTGATTTAGATACCACTGTTGAGGGTATAAGGGGTCTTGGGGATGGTAGCTCGGCTGTTTGGGAACAATGATCTGGGGTTCTGCGGTTAAGACTTCGGGGCGTGTGATCAGTCGATTGGCTATTTTTAGCGGATTCTCTGGGGAATTCGGGGTGAGTTGAAAGATAAAGGTGTTGGGAATACCGATGAGCGATCGCACTGATTTTAAGCAAAATTCGGTCTCAATAGCGGAGATTGTGGCGTCATCGGTGTCGGGGTTAAATTGAATCGTTAGTTGATCGCCCAGGTAAATGAAGGTCGCTGGATCGTCCTTGAGTTGGTAAACATGACTAGCAAAGACAACATCTTCGCGATCGCGTGCCACTTGCATTGTCTCATCCCGGTGTTCGGCGTCAACCGTAAATTCCACAAGCTGAGTGCGGGGAATTTGACGCTGGTGGTGGATACTCAGGGCTTGTTCTAGCTGCTCGATGGGGATTTCAGGGGAGCAAAGGGTGAAGCGATCGCGCACCTTTAGTAATCCTAGTTCTTCACCGCCCCGTTGCAGGAGCAGACCGATGCTTTCTTCGGGAATCGGCGTGGTTTGAGGAGAATCGTCTGGCAGAGAATCAGGATGCGGGATCATGGTTTAGAATAGATTACTCGTCAATCGTACAAGATCATTAAATTATGACTATTTTTCTTGATCCTATTACTCCGGATGTCTAAGAAACCTTCCGGGTATTGTTTCAGTCTAGCTGGTTTAGACAGCCCCACTGCCTGGTAATCGGGTCATCGCTGATGGTTAGTGATGGACGGCAAATTCCTTGCCCCCAAGTCTAGCGATCGTCATCTGACTCCCCTTGCCGCATCTGTCGATGGTAAGATACCCGACAAGTTCTGTGTTTGTTAAAATACTATCCCTATTTTTTACATGATCTCTTCTGGAACGATTCATAGCCTTGGCTTTACCTGCCTTGTTGCCTTTCCCTTCACGACGAGTGTGGCGCTCTTATCCCCCGCCCACGCTCAAACTCAAGCGGCTGCGCTTCCAGAAGAGGTCAGCCAAATGCAGCCTGAGCCAGATGATTCTACTGAGCTACGCCCCTTAACTCAGGACGATAGCCTGCTGAGTTTACAGGGGGGACAGCGGTTAATGGTAGAGGCAAATCAAGCCATTGAAGCTCAAGACTATACGTTAGCCTCTCAAAAACTTCAGCAGGCGCGTCAAGTTTTCAACCAATTGTCTAATTTCTATCAGCAGTTAGCTGAAAGTTTTTCGGGAATTGATAACCGGATTTTCAATGAGCATCGGCAAAACGCACTCAAGACAGCAGAAATGCGGGATGAAGCCACCTATCAGTTGGCGTTGGTACATCGCGCCCAAGATCAACCGGAATTAGCGGTTCCCTTACTGATTCAGATCATTCGTTCTCAGAATCCCACCCGTGATTTGGGCAAAAAAGCTTACCAGCAGCTTTTTGAATTGGGATTCGTCGGTTCTCCCTTCCCCCCCTCTGGCAATAGCGAACCGACTTCATCCGTGACTCCAGAACGTTAAATTAATATGTAGAACGTTGAAGAAAAATGGAGTGGGTATGATTAGTCCAGAGCAAGTTGAGACAATGATCAAAGCAGAACTTCCCGATGCTCAAGTACAGGTACAAGATTTAACCGGCGGTGGAGATCATCTGCAAGCGATCGTTGTGTCCTCCCAGTTTGAAGGCAAAAGCTTGGTAAAACAGCACCAGCTTGTTTATGGCGCTCTCCAGCAAGCAATGGCAAGCGAAGCCATTCACGCCCTAGCGCTGAAAACCTATACCCCTGCATCTTGGCAAGCTACCCGTCAGGCTGTATAAACTCTCGCTACACTAGACCCATACAAAACTACACAAAACATTTCAGCAAAGCTATGACGTCAGCAGTTAAAGAACGGATTGACCAGCTCATCAACCAGGACAAAATTGTGGTGTTTATGAAAGGCACCAAACTGATGCCCCAATGTGGTTTTTCCAACAATGTCGTCCAAATCCTGAATACCTTGGGTGTTTCCTACGCAACCGTGAATGTTCTCGATGATCCGGAAGTGCGTCAAGGCATTAAGGAATATTCCAATTGGCCCACGATTCCCCAAGTTTACGTGAATGGCGAGTTCATTGGTGGCTCAGATGTGATGATCGAGCTTTATCAGAACGGCGAATTACAGGAGATGGTCGAAGTGGCATTAGCATCTTGACATCTTTCCCGTTCTAAGCTATAGAGCGCAAAATCAACCAAAAAGCCTGCTTAAGCAGGCTTTTTCGATCTATCTTTTTCGATTTTTCCTTGAACAGGAGCAAATGTCAATACCACTCAAAGCCTTGACAGCTAAGGGTTTGGGGGGTGTGCAGCAAGCCCTAATTACTTCATCCAGTTTTAATAGTAATCGGTTTCGGGTTCTGGTAAGGGTACGGCTTCAAAGTTGGAGGGATCGCGTAGATAACGAACAGCATCTTCCTCCAAGCGATGAATCAAATAAACTTCTATAGCATTACTATGTCGAAGAGCATCAAGATAGCCATCAACGTATAACCGCAGTTCGTCAAAGCGATATCCCCGGTTCCACATAAAAACTAGAGCATCTGTAAGTTGCTGATAGTAGCGTATGGTTCGAGTGTCTTGAAGCATAGTCTAAAGCAGTGTGAATTCGGTATTTTAGCGTTAGAGTTACTAATTGTCAATTCTTTCAAATTGATCCCTAGCAACTCCAGCTAGCCCTTACTACTATTGTGCCTTAGATCAGTTGACAATGTGGTCAACTGATTGACAGAAATGAACGACTCCGCCCATCATACTGCTTGACACTCCCCCTTTTAGAAAAAGGGGGATTCTGCGGAACTCACATTCCACATATCCTGAGAGAACAGCTCTAGCTGTCTTCCCAAGTTCCCAGGCACACGACGTTTACCCTTGCGGGTGTCGTGTTTTCTCCTTTTAGCCCTTCGACTTACCTCGACTTCGCTCGGTACAAGTCGCTCAGGGCTAAGCACTGTTAATTCAGTGCTGGGCGTTTCAAACAGATTTAACTGCTTGGGTTCCGCCGAGTCCCGGCGTACCTTAACTAATTTCAACACCTCGACTCCAGCGGGCGTGTTGACGCTGAGCGGAGTCGAAGCGTCAAGCCATATTCAACAACGGCTTTGTGCTTAATGTTTCGTGCCGCCTGCTTGTCCGCATGATCGAAATGTCCACACTCGGTACAGATAAACCGTTCTCTATCCCGGTTGGCTTTATCGAGCAGATAGACCTTGCTCCCTTTGAACTTAACCCGACCCGGCTTATACTCAAACGACCGGAAATTGCTGCGGTTTTTGAATGCCGGAAAACCCCGCCCATCAAAGAAGTTTATCAGCTAATAAACGAAGGCGAATAAATTCGCCGTGTGAAACATTGAGCGAAGTCGAAATGTCGAACTTCATCCCCCGACGCTCAGTACGGGGGCTTCCGTTCTCCCGCTCTTTATCTGTGATGATTTCAATCATGAATCAGCCGACGAAATTACATATCATAACAAAGCAAATTAGTCAATCCACTAAATGATTTTCTAGGGCAAAACGCACAATTTCGGCACGGTTGCTGGTTTCTGTTTTTCTCAGGAGACTGCTGACGTATTTTTCAATCGTCCGAGGACTCAGGTGTAGCTTGTTCCCAATTTCGCTATTGGATAACCCTGTGGTCAGTAAGTCTAAAACCTGTTGTTCCCGTTGAGTCAGATGCAGTACATTGGATGGGGAGGTGGGGGAGGCGATCGCACGAGGAGTTGATTCGGACTTGGGCGTCGCCTCCGTCGTCTCCGGCGATGGGGTTGATGGTCCTGTATCAGTGGAAGAGAATCGTAATTCGGCTTGCATCATCTGAGACCGTTCCAGCAGATTCCGAATTACAGCACTCAATTCCTTCATTTCAAAGGGTTTGGGCAAATATAAGTCACATCCTAACTGGTAGCCCTTAATCCGCTCCTCAGTACTACTGCGCTCCGTTAAAAAAACCACAGGTAACAAGCGGAAAGCTGGTCGTTTCCGAACTTGTTGCACAAGTTCATAGCCATTCAATTTCGGCATATTGATATCGGTGACGATTAGGTGAGGATGATACTTGTCAATCAGAGACAGAGCCTCTTGACCATCTTCTGCCGTTACAACTGAATAGCCTGACATTTCCAGGTAATCGCTCACAGAAAGACGAGTACCTAGGTTGTCATCTACAACCAGGATTATCAATGGCATGAGAATAACTGCAATACAAGCCTATATAATAGTTGAGACATCTAGAGATTTTCTAGAGCATCGGTGCAATAATCACAGTTAGCGGACTCTAACTCTAACAAGTAATAAGTCTGTCCTAACCTTTACGGCGACAACTCTAACGTGTCGAGTTTGTCAACAAGTCATGAACTTGTAGGAATGACAGGCTCTCCTTGCGTCCGCTGGTAAACTCTAGTTCCTATTGACCAAACTCAATCCTAGCTTGCTCAACAATATCTACGGTAACGACATCCAAATCAGCCTCACGAGCTAAATGCTCAATCCGTTGTCGAGCTTGAGTACGCACAAAATACGGTATTTTTTTGAGTTTCGCCTTAGCTTCGGGTGTCCAGTCTAAGGTATCTGTATAATTAGCGCTGTTCATAGTTCAATGCAAGCGGGAGACTTTTCTCATTCCGCTTTGATCTTAACCCAGAGGGGCAGGGGGAAGCGGGGGAAGCGGGGGAAGCGAGGAAAGCGGGGGAGGTAAAAAAAGATAAGTAGGTTGGTGGAAATAAACTCAACTATCCACCAGTTATGTGAATAGACCTCAAACCCTTACATAAACTAATGACGTAGCTTGCTTGCGCGTTGAGCGCGAGTATGACGAATGACGATCTGTGCCGTTAACTTTTATTGTCCCTACCTACTTAATAGTGAAACCCGCCCCTACAAACCAGGTTCCCTGAAGGTCGTGAAGGGTCAACACTCAACACTCAACACTCAACACTCAACACTTCCTCTATCCCAGCTAACCAATCGAGTAACATCTGATTAAACTGTTCTGGGCATTCATCATGAGGACAATGACCCGCATTATCCAACTCGATCAACTTGATATTCGGGTTGAGATCGGCAAACTGCTGGGCTAACTGGGAAGGAATCATCCGGTCTTGACGCCCCCAAATTAACAGTATAGGACTATCCAAAGTCGGCAAAACCGATTTGACCGGAGGACCAAATTTAGATGAGGTCATCGCTTTAAACAGCGCACTAAATGTAGCCGCCGCCCCGCGATCGCGAGCAGGGTGGGTGAGAATGTCCACTAATTCTGCATCAATAGCTTTGGGGTTGGCATAGGCAAGTCCTGCCCATTTCTGGACAATTGATGGGCGTCGCAGCAGATAAAAAAGACTTTGGAGAACCACAGGAGACGCGACTACACCCTCAACCGTTGATACCACAGGTCTCAGCCAACCCGGAAGTGCCTCTTCTCGGAGGGAAAAATCTGGCAAATTAACCAAGGCAAGTCCCTTAACCATCTCCGGGTGAGTGGCGGCTGCGCTCAGAGCCACCACTGAACCGATTGAGTTACCCACTAACACTACGGGGTGTTGAATCAAGGTTCGCCAGAATTCATAAACTTGATTGACCCACAACTCAATCGTATACCTTGTCCCAGCTTTGCGCGAACTGCCAAACCCCAACAGATCTAGCGCATAAACCGGGTAGTTCTGACCCAGTACAGGTAGGTTATGACGCCAATGTCCGATGGAAGTACCAAATCCATGCAGCAGCAGAACGGGAGGAGTCAATGTTGAGTGAGACTGCGGTGGACGAATATAAGTATAACGAGTCTGCCAACCTTGCCAAACCCAGTCTCGTTGATTGCCGACTCGTTGCTGCCACGATACCGATGGATTCACACCATGCCTCAACTTCAAAAACGTTTACAACTCCTTACCTATTATTGTAGTGGTTTCTTCAGGGTACTCTCTACAGCAGATGCCCCATAACCCAGGAAAAATCAGGACTAACAAACGCTTCAAATATTCCCTCTCTCGCGAGGGTTCTCTGCTATCCTCCGGCAATTTGGAAGTTACGTTAAAAAGATGGACAGAAACTGGATCAGAGTCAGTAAAATGGCAAGTAAAATCCGCTTACTTTTATCCAACCCTTAACAACTAGAAATTCAAGCAGACACCCGTGAGTGATAGAAGACGCCAACGCGATCTACCCCAAATCAACGAAAGAATCCGCTATCCTAAGATTCGTGCGATTGATACCGATGGCACACAGCTAGGAATCATTGCTCCTCAAGAGGCTTTACGCATCGCTGAGGAAAAAGAATTGGATCTGGTTTTGGTTAGCGATAAGGCAGATCCGCCCGTGTGCCGCATCATGGACTACGGCAAATACAAATTTGAACAGGAGAAGAAAGCCCGCGAAGCCCGGAAGAAGCAACACACGGCGGACGTTAAAGAAGTCAAGATGCGCTATAAGATTGATGATCATGACTACCAGGTGCGTGTCAACGCAGCTAGGCGCTTTCTGAAATCAGGAGATAAAGTTAAAGCCACGATTACCTTTCGGGGGCGAGAAATTCAGCACGCCAACTTAGCCGAAGACTTGCTCAAGCGCATGGCAACGGATTTACAGGACGTTGCTGAAGTGCAGCAAGCCCCCAAACGGGAAGGTCGTAATATGATGATGCTACTCTCTTCCAAAAAATAAGACTTGGGTTCATTGGTCATTAGTCATTAGTCATGGGTTAGCCGCTATGGACTATAGCTAATGACTTAGGACTAACGACTAAGGACAAACTGCTAAATGAAACTACAAACTCGTACTCGCATTCAAAATGAATGGGTACGGCGAATCCTAGAATTGGTCAATCTTCGTCCAGAAGAAGGCGAGCGCACCTTTTTGATGTTCGCCTTCTACACTGCTACCTCAGTTGGGCTGCTTTGGTTTGAGTATAGTGCGACAGCACTGTTCTTGGACGAATACGGTGCGAGGTGGTTACCCGTCATTTATATCGCCAGCTCCCTGATGGTGTCTGGGCTAGGGGTCTTATACTCTTGGCTACAAGAACGGGTACCGATGAGGCGTGTCTTAGTTACAGTCGCTTTCCTAACGTGCGTACCCTTGTTGATCTTACGGTTGACCCTAGGCTTTAGCTATTTAAACGGGTTAATCGCCTTGGGTACCGTTTTTCTGTTGCGATTGTGGATGGATGCGGTCGAAGTTCTCAATGATCTCAACTCTCAAGTTGCCGCGAATCAATTATTCAATATTCGGGAAATTAAGCGCACCTATCCGATTGTGTCATCAGGACTCTTAGTGGCTGATGTGATCTCCGGCTTTTCTTTACCCCTGCTGCTGTTGGTTGTCGGCACAATTCAAAACGTTCTCGTGGTGGCGGCGTTGATGATGATGGTTGGCGCTGGCACTTTGTTTTATTTAACCCAACGCTACCAGCAAGCCTTTCCTAACTTACCCACAAGGGATTGGGAAGACGATGACCAGAAATTTGTGGTTCGCCGCACGACCGGACATCTACAACGCTATATTGTGCCGTTATTTGCCTTTTTTATTCTCGGTGAAGCCCTGTATCTGCTGGTAGAGTTCCAGTATCTGGGTCAATTAGAGGCAAATTTAGAAGCTTCAGATATTGCTGGGTTTTTGGGGTTATTCAGTGGGATTGTCGGCATATTTGAACTCACCTCTCAGTGGTTCATATCCAGTCGCGCCGTGGAACGTCTGGGCGTCTTTGTCGCGGCGATGATGCTACCTGCGTCCTTAGCGATTATGGGCTTAATCACATTGAGTGGTTTACTGGATGTGGTGATTAAGCTATTCGGTGCAGTCATTACCATTCCCGGATTCGTGACCGGATTATTCGTCGGTCTAATTTTTCTGCGGTTTATTGACGAACTCCTGCGCTATACCTTAATTGCTGGCATTGAACCGTTCTTGTTTCAACCGATACCCGAAGGAATTCGTAATGCCCTGCAAACCCGAGTACAGGGAATTGCAGAACCCATAACCACGGGTGTTACAGGTATAAGTATGCTCGCTGGGATCTGGCTGTTGCATCACCTATTTCCGGGACAGCCGGAATCCCAAATTCAACAATGGCAGAGTGGTATGTTTATTCTTGCTATTGTGTTTTTCTCCCTAATCTGGTTGCTGAGTGCTTGGTCGATGCGCTCGACTTACGTTACCTTGCTGGTTGATAGCGCTGAACAAGGACGCTTAGGGTTTTCTGATGTTGACTTAAAGGCGTTCAAGCGAACGGTGATAGAAACCTTAGAGCAACCGGGTACGGAAGCGGATAAACGCTCTTGTATTCAACTGTTATCCCAGATTGACCCCACGAATGTGGGTGAGGTACTGGCTCCCCTTTTGCCTCGCCTTTCTATTGCGCTTCAGTGTCAGAGTCTAGAGGCGATGTTGGAGTATCCCAACCCCGCCTATTGTCGGGACGTGCAAGTCTTGATTGAGCAGAAACCGCCGCCAGAAGTGTTGGCGTTGGCGCTGCGTTATGTTTGGCTGACTCAACCAGAATTGGATATTGACACGATTAAACCTTATCTCCATGGAACCGTTGATCCGATGGTGCGAGCCACAGCCGCCGCGATTATCTTGCGTCGGGGAACCCCGCAAGAGAAGGCGGAAGCGACAGAGATCCTGCGGCGAATGGTGAACTCAAAACGGGAACGAGAACGAGTTATGGGGACACGAGCCTTAGGAGAGGCAGAGTATTTGCAAGCCTTGAGAGTTTATATTCCTCATCTGTTAAAAGATGAATCGTTGCGTGTTCGTTGCGCTTTATTAGAGGTGATTGCGGCAACTCATTTGGAAGAGTCTTATCCATCGCTAGTACGAGGACTTTATTACAAATCGACTCGTGAAGCGGCTCGCATGGCGTTGGTGCGTCTGGGGAATGAAGCGATTCCGTTGCTGCTGGAGTTGGCAGAAGATATCCATAAACCGGATTTAGTTCGGGTACAAGCTTGGACGGCGTTGGCGGAGATTGGCACACCCGAAACCCTGAACTATCTGGTGCAACAGCTAATGACGAGTTGGGGGATCAGCCGTCGTAATATTCTCCGCAGCTTATTGAAAATTCCCAATGAGGAAGGAATCGATGTGGTGCTAGATCAGTTGGGACGGAGTGGGATTGAGACGTTAATTGAGCAAGAACTGCTGTTTTTGGGTCAGATTTATGCCGCTCTGGTGGATTTGAAGCCAGAACTGATCAGTGGACAGGAGGCAGATTTGCTGCGACGGGCGTTAAATGATCAGCAAAAGGATTTGCTGGAGAATTGTTTTTTGCTGATGAAGTTTCTTTATCCCGTTGGTGCAATTCAAGCGGCATCCTTTAATCTGGAATCTGAGTCCCGCTCCAATATTGCGATGGGATTGGAAATATTGGACAATACCATAGATATTCCCCAAAAGCAAGCCTTTTTGACGCTGTTTGATCGCCGTTCCTTTGGCGAAAAGCTGGAATGTTTGCAAGAACTGGTGTCTTATCAACCGATGAATCCTAGCGATCGCGTGCGACGATTGATTGAGTTCCGTCATTTTCTCTCGGATTGGACTCTGGCTTGTTGTTTCCATTTAGCGCGGGGGGCTTATATGAGTTTGACACCGGCTGCAACGTTAGTCTGTCTGCGTCATCCCACGGGTTTTGTCCGAGAAGCGGTTTTAACCTATTTGAAAGCCGCATCGCCTCGCTCTTGTATTGAGTTACTACCGATGCTCAAACATGATTCTGATCGGTTGGTGGCGGCGGTAGCTCAACAGATGAGTAACGAATTTGGTCTGGTGAGCTGATGGAGCAGTCGTTAGGAAAGGTTTATTCCTCTATTATCAGTCAAAGTGGGATAAAGTAAACTAGAGCTTTCTACAGCTACACTTGGAACCAATCCCCAGCAGCTACCCGCTAACCCCATGTTAACCAGCGTTGAGCGTTTACTTTTTGTCAGGGGCGTCCCCATTTTTCAGGAATTGCGGGACGATTTTCTGGTGCGCGTTGCTTCGGTTATGGATGAGTTATCATTTCCGAGTGATCATACGATTGTTACCCAAGGGGAAGAAGGGCGATCGCTGTATATTGTGGTATCCGGTTCCGTGCGGGTTCACATTGGCGATCGCGATTTGGCTTATCTGAAGCAAGGTGCTTGTTTTGGCGAGATGTCACTGTTTGATGCTGAACCGCGTTCGGCTTCGGTGACGACATTGGAAACCTGCGAATGTCTGATGCTGACTCAATTGCAATTGTATGACGCCATTGATGAGACACCAGGAATTGCGATTAATATTATTCGCTTACTCTCGCGCCGCATTCGAGAACTAAATAATAAGTTGAATGCTTACGAGGTGAAACATCCGGCGTCTGATTTCAGCAAAACCAGCAGTAATTTTACGAGGTAGTTGAGGACGAATGGTGTTACAAGCTTTTCGCTTGGTGGTTATACCCGGATTTCTCACCACAATTGTCCAAAGGCTTATACAACCTGGATTGACAGTACAATAAGGCTTTCAACACCCTGTCGAAATTTAGGTTCGGTCGAAAATTGTCTGACCCTTCGACTTCGCTCAGGGTCAAGCAATTTGAATTTTTCTTCATTTGTCCTAACTAGAGTGCGTAGTGCTATAAAATCTGCTCCTACATCTACCTTCGCGATCGCGTGAATGAATTACCGGGAATTCATGCCAGGAATGCGACCATTGACATAGTAGTCTCGGGTTCCTTTAGCATTAAGGGCTTCCCCTAAGCGATTCAACGCATGAACATAAGCAGCGGTTCGCAGGGAAACAGCTAACTCTTTATAAATTGACCAGATATGTTGGCTTTCTTCCACCATTTTCTGTTTCAAATTTTCATTCACTTTTGCCATTTTCCAATAGAGTCCACTGCGGTTTTGTACCCATTCAAAATAGCTCACTGTCACCCCACCCGCATTAACCAGAATATCGGGAAATACGAGAATTCCTTTGCTGTCTAAAACCTTATCCGCCTCTGAAGTAATCGGACCATTGGCGACTTCAAAAATATAGCGGGCGCGGACATCGTTAACATTCTCGTGGGTAATTTGATTCTCCAACGCCGCCGGAATCAGAATATCTACATCTAAGGCTAAGAGTTCGGCATTGGTTAACTGTTCATGTTCAACAATATTACAAACCGTGTCTTGACAGTAAACCGCTTGCAGACTTTGACTTGACATTTTATACTGGCGAATACTGGGAATATCTAAGCCTTTTTTGGCATAAATTCCACCTTGAGAATCACTGATGGCAACAACTTTATACCCAGCTTTAGCCAGGAGTTCTGCCAATACCGCCCCAGCTTTACCAAATCCCTGAATTGCGATTGTCGTGTATTGGGGGATTAGATCCAGTTTAGGTGCCATGGATTCAATCACAAAGTAAGCCCCCGTAGCGGTTGCGCCATCGCGCCCCACACTTCCACCCATGGTGATGGGTTTACCCGTGACGACAGCGGGACTAATTTGACGCCGAATGATGCTATATTGATCCATCATCCACCCCATAATCATGGCATTGGTGTAAACATCAGGGGCAAGAATATCCACATCCGGTCCAATAAAATCGGCGATCGCGTCAATGTAGCCGCGACTGAGGCGTTCGAGTTCCAGTTTGGATAAGCCTTTGGGATTAACCGTCACTCCCCCCTTCGCACCACCAAAGGGTAGATTTAATACCGCACATTTAAATGTCATCCAAAAGGCGAGGGATTGAACTTCATCCAGGGAAACGTTGGGATGATAGCGTACACCGCCTTTTCCGGGTCCCCTGGTGTCATCATATCGAACTCGATATCCTTGTACCATGGTTAATGAGCCATCATCCATGCGAACCGGGATGGACACACTCAGGCTCATTTTAGGATGCTTTAAGCGGGCGATCGCATCTTCGGAAATCGAGACATGTTTCATCGCCGCTTGCAATCGGGTGCCAGCATCAGCTAATAATGAATCAGACATTCCATTGTTCCTCATAAAGATAAGGGATTGAACTCAAATTAGAGAGAATTTGATCGCAAGACAAATCGCCCCCTGGGATTGGGATTGAACCAGGAAACCCAATCACCAGCACAGCTTGCTTGGCGATTCAAGTCCCTAATGTCCAGACTCCAGCGCCAGTTGAGTAATTTTGGGTTTGAATTAAGCAAAACTTATATATAGGCGCGATCGCGCTTATCGATGAACAAAACAACGGCTTCATCTCTCCTTGATCTAGAAAAGATTAAAGTCGGTGCGACTTGTCCTTACTACGATTATTTCACGGGATTTGATTAAATTGCCAATAAAGTGTAGTTTTCGTTACTTTTTTAACATAAAGTTTACATTTCGCTTGTAGTTGCGCTTGTAGTTGCGCTTGTAGTTGCGCTTTAGCGCCGGTATAACTTTGAGGTTAGTTCCTACGTTGTAGCGATGATAGGCTAAAGCCCTTACTACAAACTACAAACTACAAACTACGAACTACAAACAGGACGACTAAACACTGGTGAATAGTCGCCCGGTGAACTTTTTGCCTGGGGGAACTTCAGTTGCGTTTAATCGTTGTTTGTTAGCCCTTCAATCATGTCTTTCGCTTTTTCTAACACGTTCTTGTCGGGCTGAGATTCTTCATACTTTTCTTTTTCCTCCTCGTAAAGTTTTTCCACCCCTTTTTGCGGATCTTGCGACAGGGCTTCTTTGGCTTCTTCGTAGGCTTCTTCTTTCTCTTGCTGCGACAATCCTAATTCGGTCTTTTCTGCTTTTGGTGGAGTCGTCAAGGGTGTATCAGAGTCAGCTAATACGGCTTGATTGCTCAGGAGTAATAAACTCCCTAGATTGATTAAAGTAATTAAACTTAAAGCCCAAAGCATTTTGCCAATCCGTCGCTGAAAATTGATTAAAAATTGTAACATTGCCATCTCCTTTAAAGTATCAAACCGAAATTAGCTTGAAATGCTAATTGTAGCTGCTAATGATAACCTTAGCTTCTGCCCATGGATAGATATACTAATTTTATAATTGCTGCCAATCCTCAAGTTAAGCAATTATTACTGGCTAGGCTTGCTTGAATAGCTAAACCCATCCTACCGATTGAATTATTACTTATTATTTATGAATGTCTATTAATCCAGCCAAGAGCATTTTTTTTAACTCCTGATTGAGCGCCTGATACCCCCTGGGATTGATATGTAACGTATCGTAAATGTACTGGCTTTTAACGTGCTGATCCTCTACCAAAAGTGAATAGGCATCTAAAATTAAGACATTTTTGGCTTTTAGCGAGTAGAGGTAAGCATTGACATCCTCAACGGCTTTGGCGACATCAGGTGACCAAAAGGGTTGACGAATCAGGGGAACCGAACCAATGGGAAAAATGGTGGTTAAAATAACAGTGGCATCCTGTTTGACTGCACGAGCGACAATCTTGTGAATATTAGTCTTACAGTTACTGATAATGGCGGCTTTTTGCTTAGGGAATAGCGGGATTGTTTTCAAATCGTTAATCCCAACTTGCACAACGATAATATCGGGATGTAAGGGTAAAATATGTTGATCAAAACGTTTCCATACCTGAGTGGACGTTTGACTGCCAATGCCACGATTGATAAAAGAAACATCGTTGATATTGTCTGGCTCAACCCACATTGCTGCTCGCGAGTCACCAAAGAAGACAACGGTTACTGGAGAGTGAGTCGATGAACGATCAGCTAACGCATCCCCACTAAAGGTTTGTAGTCCAAGGGGATCGAGATTGGTTTTGTTCAGTTGCAGGTAGTACGATTTGGCTTGGGAGAAGAGGAAGATATTGACAACCAGCGACACAACTAATGCCACCAGAGATAAAAAAAATACCAACCGAAATAAGCATTTTCGTTTCTGCATTTTGTAAATGTATTTATTTTGAATATGCTCCTGTAACACACCATAATTTTAACGCCTTCGCTTGCGAAATTCACCTCCTAGATTTCGGCATTGTGCCAAGGAGTAACCCAGGAGTTGGGCGTGTTCCACGGCGGCTTGTTCGAGATAATTCTGTTGACACTCCCCGCTCTTACATAGACGGGGATTCTTGGTTCTCCGATCCGCCATTAGACGACAAGATTGCTCCAATCGCCCAAGAGGGCAGGTCTCCCCAAGCGTAGTTTCCGGCATGCCCTGCCGTACTTAACCCTTTTTGAAGGATGTTTAGACTGGCTGCGATGTCCCTGTCTTCGGTATATCCACAGTTTCCACAAACATGGGTTCTTTGGGACAGGGATTTTTTGACTCGATGATGACACTTCGGACAATCTTGGGAGGTGTAGTGCGGTGGAACTGCCACTGTCATTTTTCCGTATTTATGTCCGAAGTATTCTAGCCATTGCCTAAATGTAGACCAGCCAGCGTCAGAAATAGACTTAGACAAGTGACGATTTCTTACCAACCCTTTCACATTCAAGTCTTCATAAGCTACCAAATCGTTAGATTGGATAACGGAATATGCGACTTGCTTGCAGTATTCTTTTCGCTGCCTACTTACTCTTAAATGCTTCCGGGCATATCGTTTTCTTGCCTTATGATAGTTTTTAGACTGCGGTTTCGCTCCCCTGCGGTACTTCTTAGACTTCTTGCGATTAGCTCGATTGAGCTGTCTTTCCGATTTGCGGTAAAACTTTGGAGGCTCTTCGGTGTTACCATTGGAGTCGGCTAGAAAGTATTTGATTCCTAGGTCTAAACCAATGGCTTTTCCAGTAGGCTTAGTTTTAACTCGCACATCAGCTTTAACCGCAAATTGTGCATAATAGCCATCGGCACGTCGAACCAACCTCACTCGCTTGATTTGGTCAATAGAGTAGAAGTTGAGATCATAAGTGCCTTTCAGTTTTAGTCGTCCTATTCCTTTCTTGTCGCTGAAGGTTATAGCTTTACGGTTCTCCGATAGCTTCCATCCTGATGTTTTGTACTCAACAGAACGGCAGTTTTTCTTGAACTTCATCCCTCGGATAAATCACGAGGGAGCCTGCACTATCACTTGTAAACACCATTGTTGACATGTCCGAGGACATCAATTTCATAATGCCGCACCCGCAATTGCCTGGTATAGATTTGCATGGGCTTTCACTGTCGTCGAGGATTCTCAGGGTTGAGTATACGCGCTTTTGCGAGTCCCTAGCTAAGTTACAGCCTTTTCAGACTCGATGTGATACACCCAAACAAGAGCAGCACAGAGCTGTCCTAGAGTTGCTGTACTACACCGTGTTAGAAAGTGCTGTAGCATACTGAAAACTCTGGCACAGCCACGTCTATGACTGTCTTGATTTAGCCCAGATAGCGCCACCGAGTATTTCAATAGCGTGCTTGATCGTTTATTATAGAAATTAAGCTGTTCTATTTTTTCTCACCTTGCCATTAACCTGGAGGAATCATTAATAAACGAATCCTGAAGTGGGTAGCGGCAAAATAGCTGAATGTCTAGAACACGACTAATCGCTTTCAGTCAGATTAGGCACAATCAAGAGACGGCTTGCCACTCTCGATTTTTGTTGCTGCATTGAGTGATAAATTCCTCTAGGAAAACTACAAACTATTTGACTTTTTTGCCATTTAATGCTGGTGTGATAATTGATTGATTTGCTAATCAATACGTAAATTTTTTTTAATTTTTTTTGCAGTTTAGCCCGACAAATCAGGAAAAGCTACGCAGAGCTTTGCAGTCTAGTTGTGGGTAGATAAACTAGTTAAGTGTTCAACTCTATGCATGGCAGATATAACCGACCCGCTTTTGCAACAGGGATGTTTCTAAGGATTTCGCAATTCTTGACATTATGGTTTAAATGCCGAACAGCTTACTACCCTGAATCCTTATGTTCAGTCCCTTTATCGTTATCGCTGACTGAAATAAGCCCAAGTTTCTCCGCTCGGTAGAGTTTGTTTGTATGTTTCCCTTTTTCAATCGACTGTTAATCGATGGGTTGATTTATTGGTTTAATGTAGCTGGCTGGCTTTTTGATTTCAGCCCAATTCGCCCAGTGCTAATGTATGGCGGTGTCTTGGCTGTCATGGGGTTACTGGCTATAGGTTTAGTCGGCTTAAGACAAACTCAACGAAAAAGAAATGCTACCGCTTTTGCCAATTCCCCAGAACACTTGACTAAAACAATACCAACCGACTTCGCCCCATTGTTTCAAGCGATTCCTCAGGCGGTAGTTGTTACGGATACAGACGGTTTTATCGTTAAGGTTAACTCAGCTTTTAATCAGCTTTTTGGGTATCCAACAAAAGCCTTAGTGGGACAACCCTTATCGCAGTTGTATGCGAATTCTGAGGAGTTTGATCCACAGACGATGAATCCGGATTCGGCAGATTTCAATCAGTCCAAACGGATAAACTATCAACGCCAAACCGGGAATATTTTCAGCAGCGAAACCCTCAATAGTGTCGTTAAAGATAGGGAAGGAAACGTTGTTGGAATTCTCTGGCTGATTCGCGATATTAGCGATCGCCAGCAAACCGAACTCGCCCTGCAAGCCAGTGATGAACGCTTAAACCTGCTGATTGACGGGATCAAAGACTATGCGATTTACCTGCTCGATACTGAGGGTAAGATTGTTAGCTGGAATGCAGGCGCTCAACGTCTGAAAGGGTATTCAGCATCAGAGATCATTGGTCAATCTTATCAGTGTTTTTTCCTCAAGGACGATCAAGAAAGCGGTAAACCCGAACAATCCTTAAAAATTGCCGCCGAAACGGGTCGATTTGAGGATGAAGGGTGGCGCGTGCGGCGGGATGGTTCCCACTTTTGGTGTACAACGATTATTACGGCGCTGCGCGATGAAACAGGATACCTGCGGGGGTTTGCCAAAGTCACCCGCGACATTACTGAATCCAAGCAGACTGAGGTGCGCTTACAACTGTTGGAACGGGCGATCGCAGCCAGTAGTAATGGTATCCTGATTACTGATCCAAATGTACCCGATAATCCGATTATTTTCGTCAATCCCGGCTTTGAGCGAATTACTGGTTATTCAGCTCAAGAGGTTTTGGGAAAAAACTGTCGCTTCTTACAAGGAGATAATCAGCAACAACCTGGCTTAGATAAACTAAAAGCGGCATTAAAAAACGAACAAGACTGTCACGTCATCCTGCAAAACACTCGCAAAGACGGGACACGCTTCTGGAATGAATTGTCCATTTCCCCCATCCGCGATCGCCATGGCAAACTCACCCACTATATTGGCATTCAAACCGATATTAGTGAACGTCGCCAAGCCGAACAAGAACGCGATCGCATCTTTGGCTTGTCCGTTGATATGCTTTGTATTGCGGGGTTTGATGGCTATTTTAGACGCCTGAATCCCGCCTGGGAAAAAACTTTAGGGTGGAGTGAAGCTGAATTATTAGCCCAACCTTATCTAGAATTGGTTCATCCCGATGATCGCGCTGTGACTCTGACGGAAGCCGAAAAACTAACAACTGGGAAAGACTCTATCGCCTTTGAAAATCGCTATCGCTGTCGCGATGGTTCCTATCGCTGGCTGTTGTGGAATGCTAAAGCCTTAGTGGAAGAAGGATTAATTTATTGTGTTGCTCACGACGTAACTGAACGCAAGCAAGCCGAAGCCGCCTTACGGGAGAGTGAAGCCCGTTTCCGTACCATGGCAGATAGTGCGCCTGTACTACTATGGGTGGCTGGAACCGATGGACGCTGTACGTTTTTCAATCGCCCTTGGTTAGAGTTTACCGGACGCCGTTTAGAAGATGAACTGGGCGAGGGGTGGCTAGAGGTGGTACATCCAGAGGACAAGAACAATTGTTTACAGATTTATAGTCATTCCTTTCACCAGCGCCAAACCTTTCGCATGGAGTACCGAATGCGACGCGCTGATGGGGAATATCGTTGGATTTTAGATACAGGTGTGCCACGATTTGACACGAATCGGGGGTTTCTGGGATATATCGGCTCCTGTATAGATATCACCGATGTGAAAGAAAGTCAAGCCGCCCTAGAGTATTCCCAATCCCTGCTATCGGGGGTATTAAATAGTTCCCTGGATGGGGTGATGGCATTTGAAGCTGTTCGCGATCGCCAAGGGACGATTATTGATTTTAAATGGCTGCTGATTAATCCCGCTGCTGAACGCATGGTGGGACGGACGAGTGAGGAACTGATGGGTCAGCAGTTGCTCGTGGAAATGCCAGGAAATCGCCAAGACGGACTCTTTGATTTCTATGTTCAGGTAACTGAAACCGGGATTCCGATTGAGCGAGAATTTCATTACCGCCACGAAGGGATTCAGGCTTGGTTTCAAATCGCCGCCGTCAAATTAGGGGACGGATTTGCCGTTACCTTTGGTGATATTACTCATCGCAAACAAGCCGAGGAAGCCTTATATCAGAAAAACTCAGAACTGCAAGCGATTTTTAACGCCCTTCCCGATTTATATTTTCGCTTGAGTCAAGATGGAACGATTCTCGACTATAAAGCTACCAATTTGGGTGAATTATATGTCAAGCCAGAACAGTTTTTGGGACAGTCGGTACACAATGTTCTCCCTGCTGATGTGAGTGATAAAATTCAGGGGGCGATCGCGCAGGTAATTCAGAGCCAATCCCCAGTTAGTCTGGACTATTCCTTATCCTTAGAGACAGGGGAGCAAAACTATGAAGCCCGACTCGTGCCATTTTTGGACAATCAGATTATTGGGATTATCCGTAATATTACCGAGCGCAAACAGATTGAACAACAACAGCGCCAAGACGAAGCCGCGATTCGGGCTTTATATCGAGTGGCTGCTGCACCCAAACTCACGTTTGAGCAACGCCTACAAGGACTCTTAGCCTTGGGGCGGCGTCATTTTGGTCACGATGTCGGTATTGTGTCTCAGATTGAACAAGGGCGCTGTCTGGTGATTGCGGCTCAAGTTCCGCCTAAATCACCTCGACAGGTGCAGGCGGGAGATACGTTTGAATTAGGACAGACAATTTGCAGCGAAACGATTCACGCCAAGGAACCGATCGCGTTCGAGTCGGCTGAAGATACAGAATGGGCAAATCATCAAGCCTGTCTCACGTTTGGGATTAAATCCTATCTGGGTACGAGTGTCAAGGTAGCGGGGACTGTTTATGGGGCACTGTGCTTTTTCAGTCTCGATCAATCTTCCACCACCCTCACCGCCAACAATCGCTCGGTGTCCCCTCAATTGCTCAAACTCATGGCACAGTGGGTGGGTCATGAGATCGAACGTCAACAAGCCAGAACCTTATTAGAGCGGCAATTACAACGGATGTTGCTGCTCAAACAAATTACCCAAGAAATTCGCCAAAGCTTAGACAGTAAGCATATTTTTCAGACGGCGGCGACGCAAGTGGGTCAGCTTTTCGGTGTAAATCGTTGTCTGATTCATACCTATTTGGCAAAGCCTTGTCCGCAAATTCCGTTGGTGGCTGAGTATCTAGAACCCGGTTATGAGTCAACCCGACAGCAAACGATTCCCGTTGTGGGCAATCCTCACGCCCAAGCGGTGCTGGCGCAAGACCAAGCTGTGAGTTCCGAGAATGTTTATATTGATCCACAATTAGAGGGGGCGAATCAACTTTGTCGTCAGATGGATCTTAAATCCATGCTTTCGGTGCGGACTTCGTATCAGGAGCAGACCAATGGTATTATTTGCCTGCATCAATGCGATCGCTTCCGTCAGTGGAGTGACGATGAAATTGAACTGTTAGAAGCGGTGGCGGCGCAAGTTGGGATTGCGTTAGCTCAAGCTCAACTCTTAGAACAGGAAAAGCAACGGCGGGAAGAATTGACGCTGAAGAACCTCGCCTTACATAAAGCGAAACGGGAAGCCGAAGTCGCTAATCGGGCAAAAAGTGAGTTTCTGGCAATGATGAGCCATGAAATCCGCACGCCGATGAATGCGGTAATTGGTATGGCTGGATTGTTGTTGGATACTGAGTTGACGTCCCAACAGCAAGACTTTGCTAATACGATTAGTAGCAGTGGTGAAGCTTTACTGACGATTATTAATGATATTCTGGACTTCTCGAAAATAGAATCCGGCAAATTGGAGTTAGAGGAACACCCCTTTGATGTGCATGTTTGTATTGAGGAAGCTTTAGATTTAGTTGCCTCTCAAGCGACGGCTAAGGGATTGGAACTCGCTTATTTAATTGAACCCTTCGGCTTCGCTCAGGGTCAACCCCAAACCCCAGCCACCGTGGTGGGTGATATTACCCGCCTGCGACAGATTCTGGTGAATTTGCTGAGTAATGCGGTGAAGTTTACGGAACGGGGGGAAGTGGTGGTATCGGTGATCAGTCGAGCGTTGTCTGGGGAAGCTGGGGGAGCAGAGGGAGCAGAGGGAGCAGAGGGAGCAGAGGGAGCAGAGGGAGCAGAGGGAGCTGGGGGAGCTGGGGGAGCAGAGGGAGCTGGGGGAGCTGTTCCGGTGGAACATCTGGAAGCCGAACAAACCTACGAACTGCAATTTACGGTCAGAGATACAGGAATTGGCATTCCCCGCGATCGCATGAATCGGTTGTTTAAACCATTCTCTCAGGTGGATGCGTCGATGACCCGCAATTATGGGGGGACAGGTTTGGGTTTAGCGATTAGTAAGCGCTTGAGTGAACGGATGGGCGGGCGCTTGTGGGCAGAAAGTGAGGTAGGGAAAGGTTCGACGTTTTATTTCACGATTGTAGTGAAATCAGACCCCAATTCGGTCACGGCGGAGTTGGATACACCCCAACCGGAGTTACGAGGAAAACGGTTACTGGTAGTGGATGATAATGCGACGAATCGGCAGATTATCACCCTACAGGCGCAGTCATGGGGAATGGAGGTGACAACAGCCGCATCAGGAGAGCAAGCGCTAAACTGGTTAGCCGACTCAGAACCCTTTGATCTGGCGGTTTTGGATTGGCAAATGCCAGAAATGGATGGTTTGACCTTAGCGTTACAAATCCAGGCGTTACCGAATAATGAACAACTCCCCTTGGTCATGCTCAGTTCTGTGGGTCGGCAAACCCCATATCAACCCGATGATATGCCCAACTTTGCGGCATTTCTGACCAAGCCGATTAAGCAATCCCAGCTTTATAATATTTTTGTGACAATTTTAGGACGTAGGCGGATTTCGGTGCGTCCAGGCGATCGCTTATCGGGAACCCTGGAGGCTGAGTTTGCCCAGAGGCTACCCTTAAGCATTCTGCTGGTCGAAGATGTGGCGGTCAATCAAAAGGTGGCTCGCCAGATGTTGCAGCGCTTAGGATATCGCGCCGATGTGGCGAACAATGGACAAGAGGCGCTGGAATCCCTGCGTCGTAAGTCCTATCAGGTTGTTTTCATGGATGTGCAGATGCCAGAAATGGACGGATTGGAGGCAACTCGCCGCATCCGGGCTGAATGGTCGTCAGCTTGCCAACCCTGGATTATTGCCATGACTGCTCATGCGATGCAGGGAGACCGAGAACAATGTTTGCAAGTGGGTATGAATGACTATATCAGTAAACCGATTCGACCGGAAGCCTTGGTGCAAGCCTTAACCACTTATGCTCAAGTGCTGGATCAAGAAGGCAGAGATAGTATAAGGGATCATTCAGATGAGGACGTATCTGTGCCAGAAATAACCTCAGACTCCAGTGTCACCCCTGCTTTGGATCGGCAAGTGCTGAAAGATTTAAGAGAAATTGCCGGAGATGATTATGAGGGGTTAATCGCGGAAGTGATTGACAGTTATCTGGAAGACTCCCCACCTAGGGTACAAGCAATTCGGAGTGCGATCGCTCATGATGATGCTAATGCTTTGCACCAATCTGCCCATGCATTGAAATCATCGAGTCTAACGATTGGTGCAACGGGTTTGGCGAAACTGTGTGCTGATTTAGAAGCGTTGGGTCGCACGGGAAACCTAGAGCCAGCTTCTACCCTGATTTCCCAGTTTGATGCAGAGTATGAGCGAGTTGTCACTGCGTTGCAACAAGAGCATCCGAGGAAACTATGATGAATGAGCCTGACTTTCACCGTGACCCGCCCCTGATTTTGATTGTGGATGATGAAAAGACCCTACGCCTGGTGCTGCGTCGGGCGATGGAACAGGAGGGATATCGGGTGTCAGAAGTGGGGGATGGGCATCAATGTCTGGCGTTTTGCACCGAACAGTTACCCGATATTATTTTGTTGGATGCGATGATGCCTGTGATGGATGGGTTTACCTGTTGCGCTCAGTTACAGGAACGATTTGGTCAGAAATGTCCACCTGTGTTGATGATTACGGGACTTAATAATCAGGAATCCGTAGACCGCGCTTTTGAAGCAGGCGCTACGGATTATATCACGAAACCGATTCATTGGGCGGTGCTGCGGCAACGAGTGCGGCGGTTACTGCATACCCATTGGGTGATGGCGGAGTTACACCGCAAAATTGAGCAAGAACGGGTGCTGAAGGCGAAGTTAGAGGAAATGAATCAGGAGTTGCAACGGTTGGTTGATTTGGATGGGTTGACTCAGATTGCCAATCGTCGGGCTTTTGATCAGGCGTTGCAGCAGGAGTGGAAACGATTGGCGCGGGAGCAAGCACCTTTGTCGTTAATTTTGTGTGATATTGATTTTTTTAAGGCATATAACGACACGTATGGGCATCAAGCGGGAGATGAGTGTCTTAAACAAGTTGCTGATATTTTGCGTAAAGCGGCAAAGCGTCCAGCGGATGTGGTAGCTCGGTATGGGGGTGAGGAGTTTGTGGTGATTTTACCGAATACATCCCTCAGAGGTGCCATGCAGGTAGCAGAATCGATTCGCTCGAAACTGAAGTCGCGGGCGATTGTGCATGAGGGGTCTGGGGTGAGTAAATTTGTCACCTTAAGTTGTGGTGTAGCTGGAGTAATTCCGCCGCCAAAAACGACTCCAGATCGGCTAATTGCGGAGGCAGATCAAGCGCTGTATAAAGCTAAGGTAGAAGGGCGCGATCGCGTGGTAGGGAATTTGGTTGAAGTTTGATTGTTATTATTTTACTCCCTTTCCAGAACTTCTAATGTCAAAATACCCTTTCGTTTCTTTACGATTAGTTCGATACTATCTAACCACTGAGAACCGATTAAAATATCAGGGAGTCCTTCTCCAACGTGAACGGGAATGGTAAACTCTTGGTTATCGATCATTACCGTTCCTGCATAGAGGTCAAAAAGCTCATTACCTCGCGCCGTTGTCATGTCGATTTCATAGGCGATCGCAGACCACTGTAACGCCTCGATATCCTGAGCGTTAAGCGCTAGCCAACCTGTGGTAAAACCCGTATCTAGAAGTGCTTCAACGGCAAAACATTCGCCATTTGCGGCTATCAGTTTAATCTCAAAGAACAACTCCCCATTTTCACCAAACCTGCCTACAATCATATCGTGCCGCAGGTTCCGGTTTCATTCAGTCGAAAGATTGTTAGCTTAACATCAGTATTGACATAACGTTCTTGTCCTTTTTGAATCACTCCTTCTAGTTTTGGGTCAATTAAATAGTCGCCGCTATCGGGTTCTATGGCAATGAACCAATTGTAGTATTGTTCAATCAGTTCCGGGCGAAGTCGTTCAAAAATAACTCGGCAACGCTTGCCCAGTTCAATGCGTTTCGCTCTGCGTCTGGCTAATTCTTCTGGCGGAATGGTATATTTTGGGAATATTCGTCCCCGTCTTGGTTGGCGCTTCTGTGGTAAGGATGTCATGTTGATAAGAGAATGTTACATTAGGGATTTTTGTAATGGTATTGTAGCTAAATCTGTCCCAGTAAATTCAGGGGGGTGTCGTGCGATCGCGTGTTAATAAAAGTGTCCCCACTCTGTTTTAAATGCCACTCCATAAGCTGTCATACATTTAAATTGGGTATGAGTAGCGAGCAAGATGCTCACCCTACAAGAATGCTCGCCATCATCATAAAATTGCACCTAAATTCCAACAGCACGAGAAATCCACACAGCATTATCCAAAAGTGCGATCGCAGATCTTGTCGGGTGCGTTAATGAAATGTAACGCACCCTGTATAGTGCGATCGCATCTGTATCTGTCGTCCTGAGTCGAGTTCGAGGCTCAAAGCGTCCTCGGCGAGGCTCAGAGTGTCCTTAGTCGAGGCTCAGAGTGTCCTTAGTCGAGGCTCAGAGTGTCCTTAGTCGAGGCTCAGAGTGTCCTTAGTCGAGGCTCAGAGCGTCCTTAGCCCACACGGGCAAGAATTCAAAGCCTCTCTCCTTGCAGGAGAGAGGTTTGGAGAGAGGTTTCCCCTCTGTCTTTTGCGATACCATAGTTAGCACCTCCTCTCTCAATTCCCCCATGGATGAACAACGCCAACAAGCCTATCTAACGCTGATTAATGCCCTATTAAACTGTCCCAGTGGTGAGGAAGGGCAGATATTACAGGATAACGCCGAGTTAGTGGATGCGGGGTTAGTGGCAACCATGACACAGGTGGCGGAAACGTTAGCAGAGAGAGGGGATGAAAATGCGGCGCAGCTTTTAACTAGAATGGCGAATCAGTTAGGGGAATTCTTGGGATTATCTGCCTCAACGGCAACTCCTCAAGCTCAACTCGACTTCCTGATCCAAGTATTACAAGCAACGTCAGATAGTAGAGGTAATCCGCAAGTTGTCTATCCCCTCCTCCAGGAAAACTTGCATCTATTGGATGATAACTTTGCCCGGATATTGTATGACTGGGGAACGGCAAAACTGGCAGAGGTGGAAGCCGAACAAGCCCAAGCTATTGCTTTAACTATTGGTGAATTCAGTAATCTGATTGGGCAGTTTCCTTTAGAAAGTCAGGCAAATCATCTGGAAATCGCGATTACGGGTTATGAAGTGGCGCTGGCTATCTTTAGTTGTGATAATGACTCAGAAACTTGGGCAATTCTTCAAAATAATCTGGGGAATGCTTACAGGGACAGAATCCGGGGAGAGAGGGATGAGAATATAGAACGTGCCATTGCCTTCTATAAAGCCGCCCTTAAAGTTCGCACCCGTCAAGCCTTTCCTAGTGATTGGGCAATGACGCAAAATAATTTGGGGAATGCCTACTGGAAACGAATCAAAGGAGAAGCAGCAGAGAATATAGAAATAGCAATCGCCTCCTATCAAGCTGCCCTGGAAGTTTACACCCGTGAAGCGTTTCCCAACTATTGGGCGGATACGCAAAATAATCTGGGTGCTGCCTACTGTAAACGAATTGAAGGAGAAGCAGCAGAGAATATAGAAAGTGCCATTGCCTTCTATCAAGCCGCCCTAGAAGTTTACACCTATGAGGCGTTTCATACAGATTGGGCAGAGATACAAAATAATTTGGGGAATGCCTACAAAGACAGAATCCGGGGAGATAAGGCAGAGAATATAGAATTAGCGATCGCCTCTTATCAAGCTGCCATAGAATTCCGCACTCGTAAGGCTTTTCCCCGCCAATGGGCAATGACGCAAAATAATTTGGGGATTGCCTACTCTGACAGAATACGGGGAGAAGCAGCAGAGAATATAGAAAGAGCGATCGCATCCTATCAAGCCGCCCTAGAAGTCCGCACCCGTGAGGCTTGTCCCAAAGATTGGGCAGAGACGCAAAATAATCTGGGGAATGCCTACAAAAATCGCATTCGGGGAGAGAGGGCAGAAAATATAGAAAGAGCGATCTTTTCCTTTGAAGCTGCCCTGCAAGTCCACACCAGTAAGGCTTTTCCCAAAGATTGGGCAATGACGCAAAATAATCTGGGTCTTGCCTACTCTGACCGAATTCGGGGAGAAACAGCAGAAAATATAGAAAGCGCAATCGCCTCCTATCAAGGCGCTCTGGAAGTTCACACTCGTGAAGCCTTTCCCAGCAATTGGGCAATGACGCAAAATAATTTGGGGATTGCCTACTCTAACCGAATACGGGGAGAAGCAGCAGAGAATATAGAAAGCGCGATCGCTTCCTATCAAGCCGCCCTTCAAGTCAGAACCCGTGAAGCCTTTCCTAGCGACTGGGCAATGACGCAAAATAATCTGGGTACTGTCTACCTCGACCGAATCCGGGGAGAGAGGGCAGAGAATATAGAAAATGTGATCACTTCCTTTCAAGCCGCCCTTGAAATCAGAACCCGTGAGGCATTTCCCCTAGACCATGCTGGAACCCAATTTAACCTAGGACGGGCTTACCGAGATGCCCAACAATTGGATAACGCCTATCATGCCTAGCGTTACAACGAACTTTATCCCTATAAACCCCTCAAGTTTGACCAACTCTCTACACTGATTGATAAAAACACGGCAATTATTGAATGGTATATTTTCCCTGACTGTTTCCGTGCGGTGATTATTACGGCTGACAATCCTCTGTTCATTTGGACATCCACCAATGAAGACTTAACCAACCTAGGAACCTGGGAAAATGACTATATCGACGTTTACAACCGCTTCAGACTTGCCAACACTGACACCGAAAAAGAACAACACCAACAAGACTGGGAAACCTTTCTCTCCTCTCGCCTCAAACAACTAGCTGAAATTCTGCATATTAACGATCTCCTCGCCCACATCCCCGAAACCTGCACTCAATTAATCCTGATTCCCCATCGTTATCTTCACCTGTTCCCCTTCCACGCCTTAGACTTATTCTCTCGCTTTCCCAAAGGCATCCGCTATATACCCAGTTGCCAACTCCTGCACCAATTACAGGAACGACAACGCCCTCACTTTCAACACCTCTTTGCTATTCAAACTCCCACACCTGATTTATACGAAAAAGACTTAGGTGCAGTATCTGCCATCACCAGACAATTTCCCCAGATTGATAGCCTCAAAAAAGACAAAGCCACCAAATCTGCCCTTCTCTCCTCTAGGGAAACTCTCGACGCTGCCAACTGTTTGCTATTCTTCTGTCACGGCTATTTTCGTTCGGATTCTGTTTTGGATTCCGGCTTACAGTTAACAGATGGATTCCTCACCCTAGAAAATATCATTGCTGATTTTAGCCTGAGTAATTGTCGCCTCGTCACCCTTTCCGCCTGCGAAACAGGCATACCGGAAATTAAACCCAGCGATGAATATATCAGCTTACCCTACGGTTTCCTGTTAGCGGGTAGCACCAATGTTATCAGTAGTCTGTGGGCAGTCAGCGCTGCGGCTACAGCATTATTAATGGTGAAACTGTATCAGGAACTCCAGCAGCAGGATAACATCGCCCTCGCCCTGAATACCGCCCAATGCTGGCTCAGAGATAGCACCGTGCAGGATTTTCGCGCATGGCTACCCCACTCCCACCTCAATCGGATTTGGCGGATAAAATTGGATCAGTACTTCCACTCAATCGAAGCGGAAAAGGGAGCCACAGAAAAACCGTTTGAATCTCCCTATTATTGGGCGGCTTTTTGTGCTGTTGGCAAAGGAGTTTAAATTATGTCTGATTATGAAAATAGCATCTCAGCTTTTTGTCAAGTATTAGACGATAAATCTGACTTACTTTCAACCCAAGACTGGGCTGACTTACATCAACGGATGATTAATCTATCAGATGATACAGAGGAAATCATTGAGGAAATTGACCAATGGTTAGAGTCTCATCCTGAGATATCAACTGCTTACAATGAGCAGTTGCGAAAAGCGCCAACAGATTCTTCTGTCAACTTGAACAAATACTTAGGTGCTGGGGGAAGCAAATCTCCCACGCCAGCGAATCAACCAAGCCCAGCGGCGAAGGACATGATTATTAATCATATTCTCAGACATTCACCCCCATCTACACCTCAGACAAACCCACCCAATCCTCAAGGTTCCAATTAAGCGATAGGGATTGGCGGTTCGACTCAAGCTGATATTTTCCCCCTCATCCCCTAACCCCAACTCCGGTGCAACAAAAGCGAAGCCTCCTCTGTCATCCCCTCTCTTGCTCCCCTCTCCCCGGCGTGGGAGAGGGGCTGGGGGAGAGGGGCGATATCTTCAGCTAAACAGGGTACGGCAATGCCCATTGGTGTCAACTTAAGGTAGAAAAGCAATGCTGGCAAAGTTTTAAGCTGTGTCTGTCTATTCCTCAACATTTTCCCCCTCATCCCCTAACCCCTTCTCCCACCAGGGGAGAAGGGGAACCGGATTCTCTGGCTCCCCTCTTACTCCCCTCTCCCGTGCCAAAAAAGCGAAGCATCCTCTGTTATCCCCCCTCTTGCTCCCCTCTCCCCGGAGTGCTATGCATTACCCACATCTTTCTTAAACATTGTGCGATCGCGTTTTCAAGCCGTTAGTTAAAATGGAACTTAATAGCTAGGAGTGAAGTAACTGCCAGGTAGCAGCGATATCTTGTAGTCTCTGCCAACCGCGCCAAATAGTTTTGACTCCAGGTTCACCATCATGTTTACGCCCTAAGAAACCGCCGAGTTGAGCAATCCAACCAACGGCTTGCCGGAGAGAAGGAGGTTGTTGTGGAGGTATAGGTTGAGAGTGAATAGTACAATAGAGAGCTTGCCACTCATGGGTCTGTAAAACAGTATCGCAAGGTGTATCAGGACTAGAGCGAGCTTGATAAGTGAGCCACAATAAGCGCCAAGCAACAATGGAATAAGTAGCCAAAGCACACTCAATACGCTCTCGTGTTTCCAATTGTAGTTGTTCGAGGTGACAACCGCTTTTAAGAACGTAGTGATAGCGTTCAATCAGCCAGCGAAAAGAGTACCATCGTATACATTGGACAGCTTCATCAAAACTATTGACAGGTAGGGTGGTTAACAATAACCAGCAAATGGGTGTGGTATCCTTGGGTGGATGAGATTCAGTAGCTAATACCACTTGAAGAGTAACTGGAGACAGTTTAGCTCTTTGGAGATGATGGCGAGGTGGTTGTATCTCTAGGGTAGCAAAGCGAACGGTTAGGGTAGCTTGCCTCTGGGGTCGCTGACCGTTACGAGGTACAGTAATGGTGACCAATCCCGCAACTGGCGCTTGCTCAATGCTGGCGTGCAAATACTTGGCTTGATGGTCAACACGACGATTATGAGTACCTCGGATCAATAGATGCGATCGCCTTTGACGAGTCATGGCAAATAAATCGTAAATATCCGCTTCGCGATCGGCAATCGTCACCACCTCTATGTCTTCAGGTAAGGCTAACTCGGTCGCAACGGAAGCACTTAGCCAGCATTGACTTTCTTTGTCGGCAGTCTGCCTTTGACGACGAGTATGTCGCTTGCCTACCTCTTGTGGATTACGTGCCCACACTTGTTGGTGTAGTACTCCTAAGGGTACGCCCAAGGTACTCACCGCCAACACCGAATGAACTTTTAATCCCGTCACCATTGGCTTGCTACTAATCGGACCCATACCCTTCTTGCTCGGATGGTGAGTGAAGTTGAGATCCGTTGTGTCTTGTATTGCCAAGACAACACTATGCTCTTGTGACCGTTCCACAGTACTGATTTGATGAGACAAACGGATGTCATCGGGTTTGATGCGTGGTGATTTCCACAAGTTGTAGGTAGCTTTGGTTGCTGCCCAATTTCCACAAGCCGTTGGAATGCTTTCATTCGGCTGTGCGGCTAAGTCTTCGACAATTTTAACCAGGCGTTTATTTCGCCGAGCATCACCTAAGTTAGCGTACCGCAATTCTTGGGCTGCCCATCGAAGTTCTTTCATTTCTTTATTTTCAGATGCGAATGCCACAAGAAGGGATTATAAGCTCTGGCTCCTGATACATCCAGTCAGGCAATCCCATCCCGTAACCCGATCGCATCTGTAAACCAGCAATTGTACTGACTTGGACTACACAATTGCGCTCAGTCCCGCCAGATCGTGACGCGATCGCACAATGTTTAAGAAAGATGTGGGTAATGCATAGCCCCGGAGTGGGAGAGGGGCTGGGGGAGAGGGGCGATATCTTCAGCTAAACACAATGCCGTACCCCTACAGATATTCTGTATTATAGGCTAATAAAAATCGCGGCAATTTCCATCAACAAATGACGAATGACGAATGACGAATGACCAATAACTAATCAATGAAAAACCTCAGCCTCACCCTCTACGCCTTCCACCTGCGTCAAACCCTCACCGACGCCCCCGATCGCGTGGCGGATGATGCGGCTTTATTATGGGATAATCTGACTAATCTGGGACATTTCCCTGGACTGACTACCCTCAAATCCCAACTCATCTGCTACACCAACACCGAATACACCCCCCAAAACGAACCCGGACAAAAAACTTACTGGCTTACTCACGCCCAAGATATCGATTTAGGCGCTATCCCCACCGCCGATGGCTTCAAAATCACCGCCAATCTGCAACCCTTTCGCCTGAATGACACCTACGCCATTGATCTCACTCTCACCCCCGACTCTCCCCACCTCGACATCACCATCCCCCAACTCCAACACTTCCGCCCCGAATCTCTCCTCCCCGCTACTATCCAAGCCTCCCTCGGACAAACTCTGTGGGTATACGCCGAAGTAGACGCCCAAACCGACTGCGCCAGCCTCGCCGAACAATGCGCCACCGCCCTCCTCGCCAACACTTCCCTCAATCCCAGCCTCCAGCATCAAGGCATCCTCTTCGGTAGTCACCTCTTCGAGTACCTGGCTAAAGAACCCAGCGAACCCAATAACCCCGCTAAAGAATGCCACATTCTCATATCCCTAAATAACACCCAATCTCCCACGCCAAAACTCGCTGCCAAAGCCCACGACTGGCTGATGCAACTCCTCTGTTGCCATCACAAACTCCGCTACATCTATCACCAATCCCGCCAACGCTACCCCGACGCCCGACACCTCTACAGCCAGTTAGAACAACAAATCCAAACCTTACCCAACCTCACCACCAACCCCCAAACCCGCCTCGACGCCCTAAAAAACCTGCTCAACCAAATCCCCCCAACCTCCCTCAAGTACAGCCGATGCTTGCGTGACTTACGCGCCCACCAGACGGCGATCGAAACGGATATCACAAATCTTGAAGAATGTCAAACTCAGATCAAAGCTATCGGCAATATCCCCCAATTCTGGGGCAAATTCCTCAAAGAAAGCCATGTCTGGAAACAGCAAATCCAAACCGATATCAATTATCTGTCACCCGGACAAGACTTATTCGGACAAATGCTAGAAACCGTGCGAGGTATCGTAGACTTAGATCAAGCACAACGCGATACGTTCCGAAGGAACAGGCTTCGCCAACGCGCTTTAGACCAGAAGCTGCAAAACCTAGAACTCTGGATAGCCGTAGTCGGAACCGGATTAGCCGTGAGTGGGATATCCTCCCAAGTCGATTCCCAACCCATCCAAACCTTTCTCCAGAATCAAACCAACTCCGAAACACCTGTATGTCCCGGTGCAGGTGTAGTGAAATGTACCACCTACAATGGTTTGAACATCCTGATTCATATTATCATTGCCTTTGCGATCGCGCTTCCCATCGGTTTAATTCTGCGACAGATTCGCCATCCATCCAAATAATGTCCTATGTCCTCCAGACGCGCCATGGCGCATCTCTACACCTTCTCCATCAACCTTGGCGAGGATAGCGATCGCTCTGCTCCGGCTGGCAACTCGATGGTATTGGGTTTGACGATTACATTAATCATCGGTAGCCTTCTTGCTCAGCTAATCACTATTATCGCCGAGAATGGAGATTTGGACTAATACCAAATCCGGGGAACGCTATCCCCGTTATAACCCAGTCCGCGCAGGCGGACTTTGTTTGTGTAGCAGCGATTTCAATCGCCTCCTCTTGCTTCTCGCCTAAAACAGAAAAAAAATAGGGATGATATTCACCATCCCTACTCAATGAATCAATTAAACTGTCCGAAATTACAGCACAGGAACATACTGCTCCTTCTCCGGAACATGAGTATATTCCGCCACAATCTGACGAAACTCCTCGCCGTCAATGGTTTCCTTCTCAATTAACAGATCCACCAAGCGGTCAATTACAACGCGATTGTCGCGCATAATCCGCTTAGCATCGTCGTGACAATGTTCCACAATCCGGCGCACTTGTTCATCAATGCGAGATGCGACTTCTTCGGAATACTCCGCCCGATTCGTCAAGCCGCCACCGAGGAATACTTCTCCCTGTTGACTTTCTAGAGACAAAGGACCTAAATCGGACATGCCGAAACGGGTAACCATTTGTCGCGCCATTCCGGTCACCTGCTGTAAATCACCACCGGCACCTGTGGTAACTTCAGAATGACCAAAAATCTCTTCTTCGGCAGCACGACCCCCTAATGCCCCAGTAATCCGGGCTTTAAGCTGTGCGCGGGTAATTAAGCCTTGCTCTTCACTGGGCGTAAACCAGGTTAATCCTTGCGCTTGACCCCGAGGAATTAAGGTCACTTTCTGCACTGGATCATGATCCTTTAGCACCGTCCCCACGATCGCATGACCGACTTCATGGTAGGCAATTAACCGCTTACTCTTGCTATCCACTAACGGTGTGCCTTCCATACCCGCTACCACCCGGTCAACGGCGTCGTTGATTTCCAGCATGGTAATCGCTTCTTTGCGCCGACGGGCGGTCAGAATTGCGGCTTCATTCAACAAGTTAGCTAAATCTGCCCCAGTAAACCCAGGCGTGCGTCGTGCGATCGCTTCAATA
Source organism: Coleofasciculus chthonoplastes PCC 7420 (assembly GCF_000155555.1). GTDB lineage: Bacteria > Cyanobacteriota > Cyanobacteriia > Cyanobacteriales > Coleofasciculaceae > Coleofasciculus > Coleofasciculus chthonoplastes_A. Next base: position 189,308 of record NZ_DS989843.1, on the reverse strand, counting down.
GAAATTTCCGATGCAAGTTTCTTATTCCGCGCATGGACTTCCAGAATACCAATCCGTCCTTTCAGATCCGGCGCATCGACAATCACCTGACGGTCAAATCGTCCGGGACGCAATAGGGCGGAGTCTAACACATCAGGGCGGTTAGTCGCAGCAATAATGATAATCCCAGTATTGCCTTCAAATCCATCCATCTCCGTCAGCAACTGGTTCAATGTTTGCTCCCGTTCATCGTTACCGCCGCCGATACCCGCACCCCGTTGTCGCCCTACGGCGTCAATTTCATCGATAAAGATTAGACAAGGTGCATTTTCCTTGGCTTTCTTGAACAAGTCACGGACACGGGACGCACCCACACCGACAAACATTTCCACGAATTCACTACCAGAGATACTAAAGAACGGAACCCCAGCTTCACCCGCGATCGCTTTCGCCAATAATGTTTTACCGGTTCCCGGAGGTCCAACTAACAGCACCCCTTTCGGAATACGTGCGCCAACTGCCGTAAACCGTTCGGGCTGCTTCAGGAACGTAACCACTTCCTGCAATTCTTCCTTGGCTTCCTGAATTCCCGCTACATCATCGAAGAGAATTCCAGTTTTCGCTTCCATCTGGAACCGGGCGCGAGACTTACCAAAGTTCATCGCTTGACCAGGACCTCCGCCCATATTACTCGAACGACGGAATAGGAAAAATAACCCACCAATTAATAAAATCGGAAAAATTAAATTCCCTAAGATTCCCCAAATAGCCCCATCTTGGCGGGCGGGATGGGTATCTAAAGCAATATTAGCCTCTCTCAGCTTCGTGATTAGCTCCGGAGAATTAGCAGGCAAATCGACGCGCCAGCGATTCGTTTTATTCAGCTCCGGGTCAGTCGCTTCTACAATTGCCGTTTGACCCCCATCATAGAGGTCAACACTCGTGACTCTCCCTTTCTCAACGTATTCTAAAAAGCGACCATAATTCATCCGGGTGCTGGCGGTATTTTGACTTAAATCACCAACAGCCGGAGAAAACGCTCCCTGCCATAGGAAAAACCCAATGACAAGAGCGGGTATTGTCCAAAGTAGGAGAATTCTCCAGGAAAATTTCATTGCTTATGAGCCTCTAGATATTTGTTTTCTGCTTTGGCTTTTGCTCTTAAAGAGCCTCTTGTTTAGCACAAAGCCTAGCTTAAACGGTGGTTTCAATAGGAAACTTTACTTCTGCTTAATTAAATTTAACGTAATTCTCAGGATTTGGGCAACTGTCTTATAGTCATTCGTCATTTGTTAGGGAACAGGGAACAGGGAACAGACCAAGAACGCGCCTACACTGGAGGATTCAATCCTCAACCTGTAGACGCGCTAATCTAAGCTAGACAAAAAACGTTTGACGTTTAGCGATTAAGGGAGCCGTATTAGTAGGTTTCAACGTGCCAGCGATGGGCTTTCTTCATAGATTTCTGGAAATCAGCCCAGTTCGTCCCTTGCCGTTCAGCAGCAGCCGAAAGTGCGGCATCAATGCCATCTTCCATTCCCTTGAGTCCGCAAATGTAGGTGTGGGTATTATCCTTCTGCATTAACTCAAACAATTCATCGGCGCGTTCATCCACCCGATTCTGGATATACATCTTGCCACCCTCTTTGTTCTTCTGTTCACGGCTGATGGCGTAGGTGAGACGGAAATTATCGGGAAACTCTTGCTCGAGTTTTTCCAATTCCTCTTTGTACAAAATGTTTGCCGTATAGGGGATACCAAAAATCAGCCACGCAAACCCTTTGAAGTTGTAGTCTTCGTGCTTTTCTTTCAACATCCGCCACAGGTAAGCCCGGAAGGGGGCAATTCCTGTACCTGTTGCCATCATCAGGATGGTAGCATCTGGATCTTCGGGAAGTA